>DAGM01000041.1:10494-16345 GCA_002495735.1 Euryarchaeota archaeon UBA54 | reverse complement strand
CCGCTCTCGTAGTGATAGTTGGCTCGATAGGTGTGGTCAACTCCAACCTTCGCAGTCGTGCAAACAACGAACCTTCTGTACTCGTCTCCGAAGAAGAGTGATCAGACCAAGCGCCAAATCGGCCCGTCCTGGCCGTCCTCGACGATGACGCCTATCGAAACGAGTTCGTCGCGAATCTCATCAGCACGCCCCCAATCACTCGATTTACGGGCCACCTCACGTTCGGCCAGTAATGACTCAACCCGCTCTGCGACCTCGGCCCGAGCTGAATCTGCCTGAACCAATCCTGACCTGACCTCATCAGATGAAGGGAGGAGTCCGAGGATGTTTCCGGCCTGTTCCTCCAGCCAGACCGCCACATCGGAGCCGACTGAGGATGACACCACTCTCTGGACCTCTATAATCGCCGCTCGGGTGTTGAAGTCGTCATCCATCGCCGCAGTGAAACGCTCGCTTGCATCCGACAAATCCGCGCCGGACTCTGTGTCCGAGCTGAGTGAATTTCCATACGCCTCGACGAGCCTGTCGAAATGGATAGCAGCATCCTCGAGGAATTCTGGAGTCAGATCAATTGGATTGCGGTAAGGCACACTAAGCAAGGCGTAGCGTAGCGCGAGAGGGGCGTGGTGCTCGAAGGCATCTCGAATGGTCCAAAAATTTCCTAAGCTCTTGCTCATCTTCTCGCCGTCCACGTTGACGAAGCCGTTGTGCATCCAGTGGCCAACCACCGGCTCACTCCCAGTGCAGCACTCAGACTGGAAGATCTCTGCCTCGTGGTGAGGGAATCGCAGATCATGGCCACCGCCGTGGATGTCGAACTGCTCGCCAAAGTGCTTGAGGGACATCGCCGAACACTCGATGTGCCAACCCGGCCTGCCAGTGCCCCACGGACTGTCCCACGAGGGTTCGCCGGGTTTGGCCAACTTCCAGAGTGCGAAGTCGCGATGGTCTCGTTTGCCCGAGCCGGTATCTTCGACTCGACCGCCTGCACCAGCTCGTACCATCTCTAGAGTCTGACCAGTCAACTGTCCGAACTTCTCTGGAGCTGTGTCGATTTCAAAATAGACCCCATCATCTCCGACATAGGCGTGGCCCTTGTCCACTAGAGTTGAGACCATGTCGATAATCTCGGGGATTGTCTCAGTGACTCTGGGATAGTGGTCGGCCCTCAGGACATTCATCGCATCCATGACCTCGAGATACTCGTCGATATTCCTGTTAGCGACCACCGAGTACTCGACACCTTCCGAGTCCGAGATGTCGAGGATCTTGTCGTCAATGTCAGTGAAGTTCTGCACGTAGTCAACATCGTACCCACTCGCCTCCAACCAGCGATGCACCATGTCGAACGCGAGGTAGCAACGAGCATGCCCTAGGTGACTGGGAGAGTACGGCGTGATGCCGCAGACGTACATCCTCACCTTGCCGTCCTCGAGAGTGGACAGCTTGCGCTTCTCGCGCGAGCGTGTGTCATAGACTCTGAGCGTCATTCTGTCCGGGCTGCGCGGCTTACCCGTCATCAACCTCGCGCCGCTTGCACCAGCGCCGAGTACAGTACGTCATGCCCTGCGCGCTCGGGGTGCCACTGCACACCGAGGCAGAATTTCAGGTCTTGGCGCTCAACTGCCTCAATCAGCCCGTCATGCTCGGCTATCGCGGTGACCGTCAGATCGCCTGCGTCGGCCACGCCCTGGTGATGTGTCGAATTGACTGTAATCGAGGTGCCCATAAGACTCGCCAGCAAGGAGCCTTCTTTTGCTGCGACTCCGTGCTCAGTCTCGACGCCGTCGAACCCTCCATGGCCTTCGTGGCCAGGGGTCGTGTCTAGGTGTTGGTGCAAACTTCCGCCGTGCATCACGCTGAGAATCTGCATGCCCCTGCAAACACCGAAGAAGGGCATGTCTCTGGCCATGGCCTCTCGGATTAGGCTCATCTCGGTGGCATCCTGATCAGGATAGAACTCTACGGTCATCGACTCAGGCTCTTCCCCGTAGTTGTCAGGATACAGATCCGGTCCGCCTGAAACGACCAAACCGTCGATGCTGTCGAGAATCTTGGTCATGTCGCCTGCTGGCGGAATGATTAGTGGTGTGCCGCCTACCCTGTCAATGACTGAGATATATGCCGAGGGCAGGATGGCTGCGTGCCTGTTCCAGTTCCCGTAAACGGTTTCACGCATGAAGCATGTAATTCCAATTACTGGTCGCACTCAACCACCCGAAGCTTCCCTGAGTTTTCGAGCGTGCCTGAATGACATGATGCCAGCAGACATGAAACAGGCTCCCGTGACAATCAGCACGAGATGAGACGCTATCGACAGATTCGACATTTCATCCCACCCAGTGATTATGCGGGCACCCCCTAGTACCATCAGAAGAGCGATGGCCATAGCCGCGTGCATGTAGTGGTGTAGATTGGCCTCATTTCTTCCGGCTAAAATCCCGAGCATTAGAAGTGGAGCACCTAGTAAAGCGGGAATCATTGCTGTGATAGAGGGAGGGTCCGCACTCTGTAGGAAGTAAGCAGCGATGCCCCACAGAACCAGAAAGCCTCCATCGGCTCTGGCTAGTTTTGGCACGGACCACCCAAAGAAAGTGAATTCGTCACCCATGTTATCACGTCATGGACTCTTACTTTTGATGGTCACTGCCCGGCAAGCTCTTCAGCGGTCTAGCAGTAAGTTCCTGAATTTCCTCGTCCCTAGCCACAATCTGTTCCCAAAGTAACTCGGCCACGTCCATCACTTCCATCTCGGCTCCGACTGCGTCCAGTCCGTCGTTGACCATGACTGAGCAGAACGGGCACCCTACTGCGACGGTGTCGCAGCCGGTCTCGGCGAGTTCCTTGGCGCGGATCACATTGACTCGCTTGTCAGCGTCTTCCTCCATCCACATCTGCGCGCCTCCCGCACCGCAGCAGAACGAGTCCTTACCGTGATTCTCGGTCTCCACATCTACGCCTCCGATGACATTCCTGGGCTCATCGATTACCCCTCCGATTCGACCGAGGTAGCACGGGTCGTGGAAGGTCACGCTGCGGCCGTTCTTCTCTACCTGCGGCAGCTTGCCCTCATCCTGCAGTTTAGCTAGGATCTCAGAGTGGTGGAATACCTCAAGTTCGTCACCGCCGTAATCACCATACTCTTTGCCAAGAGTGTGGAAACAATGCGGACAAGAGGCGACTATGCGCTTTACGCCCAACTCCTGGAATGTCGTCATGTTGGTCTCGGCCAGCATCTGGAACAGATACTCGTTGCCTGCTCTACGGGCTGGATCTCCTGAGCATCCCTCCTGCATACCTAGGATGCCGACATCAAGGCCGGCCTCCTTCAGCAGGGATATCGTTGAGCGCGCGACCTTCTGGTTGCGCTCATCGAAGCTCGCTGCGCAGCCAACGAAATAGATGTACTCGGCGGGCTCGCCAATCTTGACATCGAGATCGGCGGCCCATTCGGCGCGCTCGTGCGCGCCAAAGCCATACGGATTCGATGCGGACTCAATGTTCCCCATCGCCGTATTGAGGGCTTCGGGGTACTCCATGGTCTCCATCATCGCATTACGACGCAAGTCCGTGAGCTTGGGGACGTGCTCGATGTAGAGGGGGCAGACATCGATGCAGGCGTTGCAAGTGGTGCAGGCCCAAACTGCCTCCTCTGTGATGCGCTGCATCATCGTCTCCTCAGGCTTCTCCCCTGCCAGCAGCAGCGGAGCGTGCTCGTTGGCATAGTTGCGAACGTCGTGGATGACCTTCATCGGATTGAGGCTCTTGCCCGAAGCGTAGGCGGGGCAGACATCCTGACAGCGCGCGCACGAAGTGCACGACCAGCTGTCTATCAACTGCCTCCAGGTGTACTGTGTGTAAGTACTGACACCGAATGAATCGATGTCTAAATCATCCAACGGCACTGCCTTGCCGTCGTCGCCGACCGCGAGTGGTCGCATCTTGCCCGGTGGATCGACATCATGGAAGAAGACGTTAGGCACGGCCATCACCAGATGCATGTGCTTGGAGAGTGGGATCAGCACGAAAAATACGCAGATAGAAAGCATGTGAATCCAATAAGCAGCTACAACAGTTCCATCGGCAATGCCCATACCAGAGACCCAGTATCCAATTGGCTCCCAAGTACTGGACGGGCTGTGAAAGGATTCGACTACGAACGATGTGGACGTGATGGAGAAAATTAGGAACAGGATGACGTTGCCCTCTAACTGAGATTCGCCCTTCAGTTTCTCAGGGGTAAATGCGACTCTGCGAATCAAAGCCGCGACGCATCCAATCAAAGCCATGGTGTAGCCCAGTTCGACCATCCCATTCCAAGGTCCGTTCAGCAACTCAGGAAGAACGTGGTCCGAGAAGGCGTTCGCGGTAGCAAGGTCGAACATGTCGGAGGCTAGCATCAAGAATCCCCAGAACATCAGGACGTGCATGCTGCCGGCAACACGGTCCCTCAGGACCCTCTTCTGACCCAGCCAGCCCGTGGTGAACTCGCTGATTCTGATGAACCACGAGTCAAAGCGATTGTCCTGCGCACCCAGCATTACCAGCCGAATGGCCTTCTGCACCTGATAGACGAAGAAGCCGATAGAGAGCCCCCCGATGACGAGCAGTATGTGCCAACCATCCAGAGAACCGTATGACTGCAGGAGTGGATGGTCCACCTTAATCTCCTGTCAGGCTACGCCTGACAAATCACCCGGGTGGCGCTACGTCCTTGAAACAACCGCCTGCCGAGGCCAACACTCATGGTCCAATGACCCGGCCTATGGTCATGGCGAGGGCGTTCGCACCGGGCAAGTGCATCCTGTTCGGAGAGCATGCCGTGGTTTACGGACACCCCGCAGTGGCAGTTGCCATAGACAGTGGGGTCGAGGTTAGCATTGAGGAGTCCGACAAGTGGACTCTCGAGGGGCTTCCATTCGACTCGGCCAGACACCCGCACATCTCGCACATCCTTGACGAGGTGTTCAGATACGATGGACCATCACTGAGGATGGAGGTCAATAGCGGACTGTTCTCAGCCGCCGGATTAGGATCTTCGGCTGCCCTTTCAAATGCCATAGGGGCTGCACTGCACTCACATACCAAACCAAACGAGCCTATCGACCCGATCGGACTGGCTCGCATGAGCCATTTGGCAGAAGCCCGGGCCCAACAGGGTCGCGCAAGCCCGACGGACACTGCCACCAGTGCTCTCGGAGGTTGTGTCGTGGTCTCGAGCGAACACGTAGAGGGGACTCGGCATGTCTTCGATGCAACTCTGACAACTCCAGAGGGCGAAAGGGAGTGGTCAGTCAACATTGTCGACCTGCCCGCTGATATGGAGGAGGCGTGGCTGGTAATTGGCTTCACTGGAGAGGCTTCACCAACTGGTAAGATGGTGGCTGGAGTGGCCCAACGACTCAAGGATGAGCCGCAGTTGGAGGAGGAAATGGATGCAATAGCTAGGATAACACGAGCCGGACTCACTGCGCTTTCAGCCGGAAACTTGGAGGCGGTCGGTATGGCGATGGACGCGTGTCATCAGAAATTACGCTTGCTTGGAGTGAGTAGTCCCTCACTCGAGGCCCTCGTGGAAGCGGTAGGGCCACACGCACTGGGGGCCAAACTGACCGGTGCTGGCGGAGGGGGTTGCATGGTCGCCCTAGCACGAGAGCCGCAGAGGGTCGCAGAGGCCATCGAGATAGCCGGTGGAAGGCCTCTAATCTCCAGACTTGGGGCATCCGGCGTCCATTTACTGTGAAATTTGGTCGAAAACGGCCTATTGAGACGAAATTGCGGTTATTTCGATGCAACTATTGTTTATAAGTAGCATATAACTGCGCGGCCCATGCTTAGCGATGAAGAGCGC
>DAGM01000041.1:2209-10117 GCA_002495735.1 Euryarchaeota archaeon UBA54 | reverse complement strand
GACATAGCCATCCAACTGAACTGCGAGTACGAGCCCGAGCAATTCCCGGGCGTCGTCTACAGGGTCAAGGACCCCAAACTCGCCATCCTAATGTTCCGGTCCGGACGCGCGGTTTGCACCGGCGGCAAGAACCAGAACAACATCGAGGTCGGAATCGAGATGATGACGAATGACCTGCGTGATGCAGGGATAGAAACATGGGACCTCAAGGATGTCGAAATCGAGGTCCAGAACATGGTCGCCACCTACTCTCTGTTCTACCCCGAGGATTACAGCGGCTTGGCTCGGATGGACGACAACAACACCCGCGTTATCGACACTTCCGACGGAGGAATTCGCGCAGCCACCGACGCGGAAGTAAAGGCCATGGGTAGCGACGACGAGGATCCTCGCATCCGCGGTATCCGCGAAGGTGAGCCTTTGGCTGCGCTTCCACGCAAGTTGAACCTGAACAACCTGACCTTTCACCTGCCGTTCGACAAGGTCGAGTACGAGCCCGAACAGTTCCCAGGACTAATCTACAGGCTCGACTATCCCAAGGTCGTCTGTCTGATCTTCGGCAGTGGCAAGATGGTGATTACTGGCGCTCGCGCCAAGGCCGAGATTCTTGAGGCGGTCCAGTTTATTCAGGACGAATTGGCGGATCTACTGTAGATTTGAGGCCCGTAGGGGTGATATTGATGCGTCCCTCGCCGTTCCGGCGAGGCATGCGCTCACGCGCGAGGCTGTCTGTCGGACTCGCTCTTCTGATTATGATATCCGCTCAGTCTGGCGTTTTCATGGATGCGAAAGCACCCTCTAAGGAACTCTCGGACTTACGAATAATGGAATCTTCAATTAGGTCGGTAAATCTGGTAGATGTGCCCGCCTGGAAGATAAACGATGCTTGGAGCTATGATGGCTACCTCGACGTAGGTGCCTTCGTTGCCAGTTCGGGAGTCAGTTCGAATGTTCAGTATCTTGAAGGGACTCGGACGGTGACAGTATCGGACATTACGTGGTGTGATGTGAATAACGATGGTGTGATAGATTGGGATCTGGACTTGATGTGTTACAAAATTGTTGGAGATGCCTTCTATGAGGCCGAGGATATAAGCCTAGATGGCAACACTGGCGACTTGCGTGTGTACATGGATACCGAAGAATGGATCAGTGTTTCGGATTTGTCTGTGTTTCGCGAAGTGGCTACTTTCGACATCGATTTCATTACTCAAATCTGGTTTATCACCATCAATACGCCCATAGCAGATTTGACCGTTACAAACGACTACGTTCCAACATTGGAGGGCTACGACTTCCCTCTCAGTGTGGGCGAAGTTTGGGAAACCGACTACACCGTAGAGACTGACTATAGCGGCACGAGCGATTATGTGACATTCCCCTCTGACAGCATCAGTAGCAATACCACCAGTTGGGAAGTTGTTAGCCAAGGCTATCCAGGCACATTCTACAATGGGTGCTCACAATCTTACAACATAACAAGCTATGATGACAATGGGGATGAGTCCGGATACAAGTGGTACTGTCCGGCCATTAGAGGGGATATTCGAACCTCGTATTCAGTAGCAGGTCTCGGAATACAAGCCGAGCATGAACTAACCACATACCAAGCGGCCAGTAGACCGAAGCAAATCACCATCGAAATTGAGCATCCGCTCTCTCCTCTGGATTTCGAGATGTCGGCTTGGATTAACGTCACCAGCCAAGGCCAGCCTGTATCTGATGAAGATGCTAGTTTTAGATACGAGATTGCCGCGTATGACAGGTGGATAAACGGCGGTAACGGCACTGCATTACAACACAATCTTACTACTGCGTCAAACGGTTCTGCATTCCTTACCTTCAACACTGGTCACCTTCCCGATGGCACGACTACTCAAGGAGAATTAGGGAGTCATGGAATCATTGCATGGGTTAGTGGAACAAATCCTGCAAACTTGATTATAGGGGCTTCCACGGTAACAATTGACCCCGAAGTTCACTCAATCGACCTTATCTCACGCTCTGAAGGCGTCACCGTAGAGAGGACTAGGAGCAACAGGACAGTCACGCTGGACAGTAACATAGGCTTCAATGCGATACCTGATGACCAACTGACTTTCAGTGTCCCAGTCCTCAACAGGGGACTTTCGAATTCACCTGTAACCACTTTGGTAGTCGGAGCCCCTGACGGCTCAACATCCTCAACTGAGATTCCGAGCTTATCGAGCCTCGAGGAGATGCGGGTCGACGTAGTTTGGACTGTTCCTGCGAATCAACCGTCCGGCGATGTCAGCCTGACTTTCACGGTCGACCCTGACGAAGAAATTGTTGCTGACGGTAATCGGTCGAACAACGAGGGTTCGTTCACCCTTTTCATCGGCAGGCTGCCTACCGCATACCTCTCAATCGTCTTGGATTCACTGACGATGTCAGAAGTGAGTTTCAATGGTCTATCGTCATATGACCTTGATGGAGGTCAGCCGACTTGTGAATTCACAGTCGAGAAGCTCAACGGCGAGAACTGGACTTCAACCGAGGAAGACTGTGTCCAAGAGTACACTTGGGATGACGATGGGGTCTTCCTAGTCTCATTGACAATCACGGACGACGAGAGTGATCAGGACTACGCTGAGGCTTATATCACCATTCTAAATAGACCTCCATCGGTTGAGATTTGGGCTGATCAATCCTCAGTACCGGTGCTTTCACCGGTTACTTTTGACGTCGAGGAAAGTGGAGACATGGATACGCTGAACCAAGAAGCCCCTATCGATATACAGTGGCACTTACCATGCGATGAAGGGCAGGTCGGATTGCGGTGTACGGTCACCCCAGATTCAGAGGGCCCTTTCACTATGGGAGTCACGGTGATGGATGATGATGGAGCCACTACCGACGACACGCTGACCATTGATGTAACGAACATTGCACCAACAAACCCGCAGGCTGAGGTCTGGTCTGGACCAAACAGGCTCGTACCCCAGATGCTCGGAGAGAACGCTAGGTATACTGTCAATGAAGGTGATGCTTTGATTTTCAGAGGATGGGCTGATGACTCTGCAAACGACTTGGGCGGACTCCAGCACCACTGGTCACCGGATGCGGAGTTGCAGCCAGGACTAATCATCAGCAGCACTGGCTACCAGAGTGAATTTGGACATATCTACGACACTGCCGGGCAGCATCTCGCAACTCTGCAAGTGGTTGATGATGATGGAGCCAGCACCGAGACGCTAATTATGCAGTTCCTCGTAAGCAACGTGGCTCCATCTATCTCGCCAATTGCGCCGTTGCTCCCTGTGGCTGAGGACGAGTTAGTGCAACTGTCAATCCAAGTGAGTGACACCTTGGGCGACTTGCCCAATCTAATCTCCTGCTTCGACCTCGACCCTAGTGTCAACTCTGACTCGGAGGGCAACGCCACCGATGACTGCGACATCGAGTCGCAGCACCTTGCTCACGCCTGGTCCGACGCCACTACTGCTCCCGATCACATCGTCTTCCATGTCACAGACGATAATGGCGAGAGTGCGCGCATCATCATCTCAATAGATGTCAACAACGTCAACCCTGATGCTAGGGCGTCTACTAGTGATTACACTCCCATGGAGGGAGACGTGATCGTCCTATCTGCGAACGGTACCACAGATTCGCAGTTCGACATGGAGAACATGGTCTACATCTGGGATCTGGACATTGGTAAGGACAGTAACGGTGACGGGGATCCAGCCAACGATGTCGATAGGGAAGGGAGATGGATTGAGGTGAGCTTCTCTAGCGAAGGCACACGGACCGTACAGATGACAGCCTTCGACGAAGGGGCTGGATCTTCCATCACACTGGTCATCCAAGTCGAAAAAGAGCCATTCAGCTTCGGTGTGCTGATGGCCGACTATGGTATCTACATTGGTCTGTTCGGACTGATAGTCATTCTAGTCGCGGTGCTGATTCAGAGGATGCGTTCACCCGAAGTTGTCGTTGAGGCCACGGTAACAGAAAACGTCAGCCGACGCAGGGGCAAGCGAGTCTCAATGGACGATGCCTTTGATGACCCTGACTACGATCCTTTCAATGCCGAAAAGAGAAAGCGAGGGCCTAAGAAAGACATAGGTGAGCCAGTGGTAGATGAGGCACCTAGAATACCAGAGCCGATGCCTCCAGAGGAGCCCGAGAAGATGGATGGAGAACTCGCAGATGCATTCAAGGAACTGACTGGAGAATAGGTGCAAGAAGAAGTTGGGGGAGAGTTTGCTCCGAGGACTGACGCAGCGTCCATAGATAGGGCTCTGGATGACAAGGGCATCGAAGGTCTCTTTGATGATTAGACTCGCCCAATACCGTGGTCAACCTGTACAGGCTCCTCGGATTGCCCGACCCATCCAAGGTGCAGCAGCGACCTACAAGGCCCAAGAGGATGTCTGTCGACCCAGGTCCGCAGGTCGATGACCGGTTCCACGATCTGGGAGAAGATGTCTGGTCCGAGAGAACCGGTAGAATAACCCCCAGATCCAATCGGAGAGTTGTCTACTTGAAACCAGATGATCTACACCGGCTACCGTTGCAAGGCATGGAGCAAGATTTGCTGGAGGGCAACATGATGCTGGTCGACCTCGGATCACTCACTCAAATGCCCAGCCAGCAGGACGTATGCAAGAGGAGGGTGCAAGAGATGGGCGAGAGGATAGGTTACCCGGTGTTCTCACTAAATGAGTCGGACACCTTGCTGATGGTGGCAGGCGCGAGGATGAGAGTGGATACCGACCGACACAAACTCGGAATGGCGATTTGGAATCAACTACCGGAGTCCGAGGTCTGAGAATCATCCTCAAGCCATGTATCAAGATCCCCTGAGGCAACCTCTTCGACGGCGTGCTCGGTGAAATCACGGTAAGCCTGCCACTGGGCGATGACATCCTCGTCCTCTCCACGCTGCTTCTTCCGCTCAATCGATGCATCGGCATAGATTACACAGCGTCGGAGAAACAACTCCACTAGTCTACGGCGCTCGTCGACATCCATCAGATAACCCCTAGGTCTGAAAGCAACTCATCGACGTGACCTTTCGGGCTCACCTTGTAGCGAACCCATCGCAGAATCCCATTCGAATCTATGACGAAAGTCGAGCGCAGAGTGCCCATATACGTCTTGCCGTACATGTTCTTCTCTCTCCAAGTTCCATATGCCTCATGCAAAGCAAAGTTCTCATCGACTACGAGTTCGAATGGCAGGGAGTTCTTGTCGATGAACTTCTGATGGCTCTGGGCGGAATCGGTGGAGATTCCGATGACTCTCCACCCCGAGTCCGTGAATCGACCGAAGCTGTCGCGAAAGTCACAGGCCTGCACAGTACATCCCGAAGTGTTGTCGCGGGGGTAGAAGTAGAGTATCACGCCATCGCCTGAACTCAGCATCTCCGATAGTCTGATGATTGATCCGTCAGTCACAGACGCTTCGAATTCAGGAGCCGAATCGCCCACGCTGAGTTCCGCCGCATCACCCATGGCGCTGCGAGTCGTTCAACGGCTACAAAACCGACGGTGAATCAACTCCGCATCTCCTCTCGAATTCGCTTCTTTGTGGATGCCCATGAGCAAATGGGGCACTGAGTGAGGTCGTGGCGTAGAGCCGGGCAATACTCTCTTCCAAAGTAGATTATCTGCAGGTGTCTACGAATCCAAGTTTCTTCGGAGAAGACTTTCTTGAGGTCGCGCTCGGTTCTGACAACGTTGCTGTCGTTGGAGAGTCCCCAACGCGCTGCTAGCCTGTGGATGTGGGTGTCGACCGGGAATGCGGGCACTCCGAAAGCCTGTGCCATAACCACACTGGCAGTCTTGTGACCCACTCCTGCGAGGGACTCAAGGAAGTCCCAATCCGGCCTAACTCCCCCTCCGTCCTCTACTATCTGCTCTGCCATTCGCTTGAGATTACGGGCCTTGGTTGGGGCAAGTCCGATTTCTCGAATGATAGCATGTATCTGTTCGACCTCTAGCGAAGCCATGCGCTCAGGGGAATCCGCAGACTCAAACAGCTTCGGAGTCACCTCATTCACCTTCTTGTCCGTGGTCTGTGCCGACAGCATGACAGCGACCAGCAGGGTGTACGGGTCACTGTGAGCGAGAGGGATTGTTTGCTCAGGGTAGATCTCATCCAATATGCGGCCAATCTGACGCGCCTTCTCAGCCCGCCGCATGCTAATCCTCTCGGTCTTCCCTCAACCCTAGAATGAAGGCGCAGAGGACGCAGAGTCCGGGGACTCCATAGCAGGGGCCGTACATCCAAGTCTCCCACTCGGACGACTCAGCAGGACCACCCAGAAGCAGGTAGGCGAACAGTGCGAGCAGCAGACCTGGGAAGATTGCAATCGCAGCGAAGACGATGGCTCGCATCAGTCTCATAGTGAGCCCTTGTGCTCTCGCATGATAAGGTTCGTCAAAGGCCGAGCAGCCTCTCCATCTGTGCGCCGTTGCGAGTGTTCAGAACGTCCGCGGCGCTGAGCCATCCCTTGCGGGCCACCTGTACACCGAACCAGAAGTTCCGCAGGCCGTCGGTGTCATGGGCATCGGGGTTGATGCATACCGGGACACCTTGTTCCTTGGCATACTTGCATAGTCGCCAGTCGAGATCGAGTCGGTAGGGAGACGCATTAATCTCCACCGCCTTCAACTCGCCCTCGGCGTTGATTTCACCCATTCTTCGTAGAACGGCGTGCATGTCGACGGGGAAGCCTTCTCTGCCCTGCAGTATGCGCCCCGTAGGGTGCCCTAGAACGGTGAAAGTCGGGTCCTCGACCGCTCGGATGAGAGCTTCGGTGTTGGCTATCTCATCGCGACCCCTCCAACTGCCAAGCGCATGCACGCTCCCTACCACGTGAGAGAGTGAGTTGCGCACGTCGTCAGGGTAGTCGAGGCTGCCGTCGACTAGAATGTCGCACTCGCTACCGTGCAGCAGGCGGAAGTCGGTACCCGAGTCTCGCCATTTCTCGTTCAGTGCTCTAATCGACTCCGCTTGACCGGGTACGTCGGTCGCGGAGACACCGATTTGTCTGCCGCCGATGTTCAGCACCTCTGAGTGATCGGCTATTCCTAAGTACTCCCAACCCAGATTCATCGCCGCTTCTGCCATCTCCTCGAGTGTCGCGGTACCGTCTGAGGCCACGGTGTGGTTGTGCAGCGCCCCCTTGATGTCAGAGGGCTCGATTAGCGTCGGAAGACCTACGCCGCCCCCTGCTGCGGCCTCTATCTCACCCATGTCCTCTCGCATCTCAGGCGGCACCCAAGACATTCCGAGATGACCGTAGATATCGGCCTCATCAGCGCATCCGAGGGTATGTTTGGCGGCCTCCATGCCGATGGAATCTCCGGCGGCCTCCTCTGGAAACAACCCGAACTCGTTGAGGCGGAGACCGCGGTCTATAGCAGTCTGACGCATCCTGATGTTGTGTTCCTTGGAACCGGTGAAATAAGCCAGAGTAAACGGGAATGCCACAGGAGCTACTATCCTGACCTGGGCGTCGATGGTTGCATCACTGCTACGTTCTCTCAGCGTCTCGGCCAACTGCACGTCGACGCTGCCATGACCGCCAGTCTCTCCGAGCATGTCGGCCTCGAGAATGAGGCTGACCTTCGACTCACCGTGCCCCTTGACCTCAGCGATTCCAGGGAACGCGAGTATAGCCTCGATGACCGAGTTGTGGTCTTCTGGTTTCGCCCCGACCACTATGTCAAGATCTCCAATGGTCTCCCTGCGTCTGCGAGCACTTCCCGCAAGTTCGGCTCTGATGACTCCAGGAATCACAGATATTCTCTCTTCGAGAGCTTGGCCGTAAAGCAGCCCTACATCCATCCTGCTGCGTCCCTGGTAGCGTCGCAGCAGCTCGATTCCATCGAGGTACTTTTGCTGGCTCTTATCGCCAAACCCAGACAGCGG
>DAGM01000041.1:0-1825 GCA_002495735.1 Euryarchaeota archaeon UBA54 | reverse complement strand
TTCCTCGTACAAAGTGCGTGCTCGCTTCGGCCCTAGCCCGGGAATGCCGACTATCTCCATCAATCCTGGCGGGACGCGTTCGTATAGTGAGGATAGGCCTCCCCAAGAACCTTCCAATACTGCCTCGGTAATCAGTGCACCCAAGCCCTTGCCTATTCCCTTGACCTCAGTGACTCGTTCCTCATTCACCACCACCAGTAGGTCCTCCTCAAGCGAGGCCAGTGCGCGACTCGCGTTTTGGTAGGCGATGACGCGGAATCGGTTGGCCCCATCTAGCTCGAGTAGTACCCCGGCCTGTTCGAGGACCGTGACAATCTGAGACTTGGTGATGAAAGGGGGGCCCTCAGACCTCGCCTTCGGCAGACTCCATCCGGACGACTTGCCCACGCCCCCAACCAGTGGCCATTCGACTTGACTCTGTCCCTTGGCAGTAGGACGGTTCGCCCCCAACATACTCAAGCGGCCCCACGCACGGCTCGGTGTGGATACTGTTGCGTTGGCTGAGACAGCCTCAGTGAGCCTGTGCAGTGTCGCTGTTCTCCTCTGGATGTCGATAGGTACCTTCTCTCGGACCGAGGTCGGCGAGATGCTGGCTCAGCGAATGATAGCGGTGCTGTGCCTCATATCTGCTGTGATGCTATTCTCTCTCCATTACATGGGAGGGGAGCTGTGGGGATCTAGGAATGTTGCGAGGCCGATGGCCGTGGTGGCTGTGATAGTAGCGCTGGCCGGAGTGATGAACATCAAGGGAAAGGACGTTCAGGGCGAGACCAATCCACACAAGATAGCAAAGATGCGCGCTGAGGAAGAGTAGTTACTCGCCAGAGAGCTTGTCATCGATGAATGTACGCATGTAGGCTGGCAGTTCGCCATTGACGAATACGACGTCATGCACCTCGTCGAGCTTCATCAGCGAGTAGTAGATTTGCATTGCCGTCATCGGAGTAGCGCTGCAACCGGTGCATCCACCCTCTAGGGAGATCATGATTACGCCGTCAGTGGTGTCCATCACATTGACCACCCCGTCATGCGCGTCGAGCACGGCCTGAACTGGCCCGACAGAGTCGAGAATCATCTGCTTGTCCACCATATGGGGCCTTCCTCCGGCAATGCAGTCCGGGGGGTGGCCTTTCAACCAATTGCCCCTAGGAGGTGCTATGGGCGCACACACAAGGGTGATGCTTCTCGACCTGCTCGTCGAGCGTTCTGAGTTCGGCCACGGGGGCAATCAGGAGATGATTAAGCCCCTAGCCGCGGCCGGCAGCGTGGAGGTACTGTTGCTCACCCCTCAGATGCAGTCCCAAGAGGTCGGCGACAGGGCGCAGGTAGAGGGCGAGATTGTCCTGACGGATGACGACGTTCCTCACTGGGACGACGAATACGGTTTCTGGCAGGAATGCGTTGTCGATATCTCCGGCAATCCGGTGCGCTTTCGCAGGATTGCCATGCCGTTGCACGGCGACGATGATTTGACCTCTGAATGGTTATCTAACTTCGATGTGGATGCCTTGTACTGCAGCGGCTCGCGCCGCAATGTCTCAATTTGGGAGGACTGGATGGAAGGTGGAGCGTCGCTCCTACGGGTCTCTGCGAGATCAGGAACTCCAACACTCGGCATCTGTTTCGGGCATCAACTGCTATGCAAGGCATTGGGGGCGAAGATTACCAGAAAAGATACTCTGTTCAACGGAGTTTCTGACCTTGAACTTACCAACGAGGGCAGGGGTGACTCACTGTTCAGCTCGAGGATGTCGGGCCCGGGTGAAACTCCAGTTGTGCTGTTCACTCACCGAGACCATGTCGTGACAGTTCCTGATTGCTGCTC
>DAGM01000006.1 GCA_002495735.1 Euryarchaeota archaeon UBA54 | reverse complement strand
GAGTGGTGGCAGCTGCGTGAGTCCCTTCTGGGAACCTGCTCTGGCAGCGCCGCTCTCAGTTCGAACTACTTCCGCATGTACCGGATTAACAACGCCGACCCACTGTATACACTCATTATCGATGACAACGACGTTGACTACGAGGATATTGACACTAGCGATGACGAGATCCTCGTAAACGGCGCATGGACCGACGTATACCAGAGGTTTGCAGGAGACCAGTATCACCTGCCCAACACTGGCTTAGGCGAGTACGTCTATGGTTGGTGGCTGATTGACATCGACGGCGACCAAATCGCCGACGGCACCAATCCAGCGAATTGGGACACTGATGGAGACTGGCTAAATGACTTCTTCGAGATCGAGGACGACTTGCTCGATGGGGTGCGAGGCAACAGCGGCTCCCCTATCAGGTACGACGATCGCACTACTAGTTGATTTCTTGAGCGGTCCCCTCCACGCTCTGTCATGGACGAAGATGCGGGGGTGCCTGCACCCGAAGCACCAGTTGAGGAGAGGCTGCTCTTTCTACAGGAGAACATGGTGAACTTCGTCAATCAGTTCAACATGCCAGTCATCGAGGTGGCGCTGGTCCTATCTAAGTACATCCGCATCCTCCTTGAGTCTCTGCAGAAAACCGCGCAGAGTAATGACGAGGTTTTGCCATCGAGTCTAATCGAGCCGTGGCACATCGAAGCACAGGACGAGGTACCTAGAATCGACTCATTCCCTCTAGAGACTCTGCTTGGCAGTCTCGACGAAGATAGAATGGACATTCTGGATACTCTGATTAGGACCATCTTGAACGAGAGCCAACTCCCCTTCACACCTGCTCTTACTCTGCTAAGAGAGTGGGAGGCATTGATTAGGGTCCAGTTAGCCAATGCCAGCGGACCTGGGCAGCTGTTCAGCCCAATCGATTTGCCAGAGAACTTCTGATTATTCGCTCTCGGCCTTGGCGACGATTCCGCTGGAGACCCACCATGCATCGGCGATTGACCAGATGAACAGCACTGGCCACAGTACGACTGAGAATATCAGAGGGAGCTGTATGACAAACCATCCGAGTGCCTTGCGATGCTGGCGGTTGAAGTGCTGTCCGAGGTAGAGGAAGGGGACGAGAGATATAGCGAGAGCCACGAGGGGGCGCAGAGCCCCCCAGGGGCCAATACCACCGCTCAACTCGTACCATATCACTCCCATCACGCCCAGAGCACTCGCCTTCTCCGGTTCTTTTTCAGAGGCCACGCTGACCACATACTCCTCCGCCATACCGCTCCACCAGCACCCCCGATGCATGAATCTGACGCCAATCCGGGCGGCGAAAAGGCGAACAGTAGCGGTGTCGACCACTGCACGTGAGCGAACCTAGGGTCCTAGTCACGGCGTTCCCTCCATTCTCCGAATTCGACAGCAACGTTTCTCAGAGTGTGCTCAATAGACTCGAAGTCGAAGGAGTGCAAGGCCTCGATGTCGTGACATGGCTCCTTAGCGTCGATGAGGAGGGCTCACGCGCGGTCGCCAACCAGATTCGCAAAGACATGCAAGTCGATGGCATACTGCACCTAGGCCTAGCAGCCAGAAGGAATTCAATCTCCCTAGAGAGGATGGCTAGGAATGAGTTCTCAATGAACGAGCCCGACAACTCCGGCCGATTACTCGATTCAGGGGAGATAGTCAGAGGTGCCCCCGAAACAATCCTGACCACTGCTCCGATCCATGTCATGGACGAGGAGTTCGAGCACGACGAGCATATCTGCTGGAGCGAAGACGCAGGAGGATATGTCTGCAACGAGACAATCTACCGAACACTGTACGCGATGCAAGATAGGGAGGAAAGCCCTCTGCCCGCGTTGTTCGTTCACCTGCCACCCGAGGACGAAATCTCACTGGATGTCCAGGTCGAAGCAGTCAGGAGGATTGCGACCTGCCTCGTATGCAGGCCGACCTACGAGGTCGTTGGCGGTCTGCTGTTCGATGCCGAGGGCAGGATACTGGCCTGCAAGCGACCGCAGGGCGACGCATGGGCGGGTTGGTGGGAATTCCCAGGGGGAAAAATCGAAGCAGACGAGGGGCCAGAAACGGCGCTAATCAGGGAACTCATCGAGGAGATTGGAGTCTCCACACAGCCGAAATTCATGGTCGAGCAGATTAGCCACGAATACGATGACAGGTCGGTGAAACTACAGATATGGAACTGCGGCGTAATAGATCCCGATTCGATAAGACTGACCGAGCACGATGAGGCCAGATGGCTTTCGGCGGACGAATTGCTGGATGTCAAGTGGTTACCAGCCGACCTTCCAATCATCGAGAGATGGAAGCGCGAGGGCATTCCCCGGACCTAGTCCTCACCAATCGTCCGTCTCCCCTTTCGGTCAAACCATTCCACGGGTTCGCCACCGCCATCCATGGACAATCCGTCGCCAATACTGCGCGGAATGGAATCGCGACCCGCGTGCCAAGTCTGTTGCTCCAGCCAGTCTGCAAGATCCTCTCCAGTCAGGCCAATCCTCATCTCCCCGCCCATGCTTCTGCCTCCGATTACGAATGATGCCTTACCTGCGAGAGCAGCCTGACGGGACAGAGAGAAGCCCGTTGAACCTCCGTCCA
>DAGM01000040.1:8785-9189 GCA_002495735.1 Euryarchaeota archaeon UBA54 | reverse complement strand
GCCTGTCACTTCCCACTAGGGCCCGGGATGAAACTCCCGGTTCTAGATGATGCCCAGATTCACCCTGAGGATGACGACGAGCCGACTACAATCGTACTCTGAGGAACAAGAATGGAAGAGAATGAAGTTGAATCAGAAACGGTCGAGAACGCCCCTCCTATGTTCGACAATAAGGAGGAGGCCGAGGCCGCTTTCTGGAGGCTGAAGAAGGCTTCTGACAAGAGCAGAGAGGAGAGAGTAAAGCGAGTTCTGGCTCAGGAGAGCGAGGGGATTCTGACTACGCTCGGTAGAGTGGTGTACATTTCGGCGTGCATATTGTTTGATGGCTTGGTGCTGATGGAAATCCCAGTTAGCATGGGCAAGACCCTAGTCGCTTGGTCTCTCTATGCTGTCCTGTTGGTAGC
>DAGM01000040.1:5321-8356 GCA_002495735.1 Euryarchaeota archaeon UBA54 | reverse complement strand
TCAACTCGCTCGAAGCTCCTGAACGAGGGGACGATAAGCCCAGCAGTTGTTGTCAGAACCATGAACGCCACTGCGATGGAATAGGTGGTGAGGACGTTAGTCGTCTCAATCATCCAACCTCCGAGAAGGGGTGCGAATGGGATGAAAATCAGCGACCCTATGGCATCCAGTGAGTTGACCCTCCCTCTGAGGTGCTGATCAACGCTGTCTGACATCGTGGTTCTCCAGATTACACCTAGGGTTCCTCCGAGAATACCTTCGAGGAGGACGAAGACCAGTACTGCCCAGAATGGAATTGGCATTGCCCACATCAGCATACACCAAGCTATCCCTCCGATGAAGATGTAGAACACCTTCCCTCTGTGCTCCTTGGATATCGGACGAATACCGCCGAGTATGGAGCCGGCCATCGCCCCTAATGCCCCGACGGCTCCGAACACACCGAATGCATTGGCCCCTAGCCCCTTGTTCCCGATGATGAAAGGGACTCCTATCTCGATAGCCGAGTCCCCCACATGCCATATCATGAACATCAAGATACCTGCGAACAACCAGGGCTGGGTCTTCACGAACTCCCATGCCTCGAAAACTTCTTCTCGCAAATCCCCAACTTCATCGCGAACCACTGGGATTTCCGATATGCTCCACAGCACGGCTCCACTGAAGAGGAAGGTGATGACATCGATGAGTAGGCAGACCTCTATGCCCCATGTACCAACAGTCATACCTCCGATGAGCGGTCCGAACATCCATGCTGCCGTCATCGCAACTCCTCTCAGGGCGTTGGCCTGCGGCAGCAGATCCTCCTCGACGAGGTCAGGCACCAAGGCACCTATCGCTGGGATGGAGAAAGCCCCTGCCCCTCCTGTGAGAAAGGTTACCACGAGCAACGTCTTGATCTCATCCATTCCAGCCATGAGTGCAATTATGGCTAGAGTCACAAGCATGGCTTGAGATAGATCCGCAACCAGTGCAACGGTCCTACGCGGCATCCTGTCGACCACCATGCCACCATAGAGCAGAAGTGGGAGGTGGCCGAGGAAGTAGGCAGTGAATATCAGCCCGTAGATCTTAGGCCCTCCAATCTGGGCAACCGTCCAACTCATCCCGATGATGAAGATCGAACTGCCCAGCATATTGACGCCGTTACCGATGAGTAAACGGCGGAACTCGGGGATATCCCAGGCTTCTTTCATACCCATTAATCAATGGCGAGATTCAGGTCATTTCAACGTGCCTCAGGATGACTGACAGATAGTGCAGATGAACGCTTTGACAAAGATGGACGAGACTACAAATCATAGATATTGTAAATCATCAATATATTGTAATATTTTGTTCATACGTTCAATAATTAAGTATTATTGTGAATATAAGCACAGAATTACATCAAATGCATATACAAACGACCGAATGATTATAGCACTCTCTCGCACACCTGCGCGTATCCGGGGGGGCATTATGCTAGAATCATCGACGCATGTTGGTCTGCAAAATGCCGTCGGCCTGCTGTCAATAGATCGGTTCGGTGCCGAATCGGCACGGATAGGGAGGGAGATTGCCGATGGGTATCACCGCTATCACATAGAAACTGAAGAGGTCGATGATGCCGACCCACTGCCGCACAGGTTCCTCGTAAAGGTCGGTAAGGTTGGCCTAGCGAAACTAATCGCCAAGGAGCTGGTGACCTACTTCCCTCAGTTCGACGTGATCCTCTCTAGGCCCTGCACCTACGGTGTTTTCTCAGGGCCAGTTGGCGGCTTTGCCCCGAGACCAAAGCTGTGCGTAGGCTGCCTCAGGTGCGAGGTCCAGCATCCGGACTTTGTGAAGGTCCTGCCTAATCCGGACCTACTCGCGCTGGGGGATTCGTACACGACTCACGGACACATCGCGGCCATTGACGAGGAGGCAAAGAAGGGAATGGTCCCGGTGCGCGGACAAGGGTACAGAGGACGCTTCGGCGGCCCCGGCTTCGACGGTATGCTAACAGACATGTCGGAGATTGTTCGGCCCAGTAGAGATGGAATCCACGGACGCGAGCTGATTGGCACAGCAGTGGACATTGGGAGCAAGCCGATGCACCTGTCTTTCGATTCCAACGGGAAGCTATCGGGGAGCACCCCTGAGATGTTCACAATCCAGGTCCCGTTTATCTTCGACCTCCCTCCAGGAGACCTCGGCTCACCGCAGTTGGTTAAGGTGGTAGATTCAACCAGTAGTCGGATAGACACCCTGGCGTGCCTAGATGCTCACACCGTGGCAAGACTGGGACTGGACGCACCCAACATCGTCCCGGTACTCGACAACACTGAGGCATCCCGAGCCTCGGAGTTCCCAAACGCGAGGCTGATTGAGCTGCGATCATCGCCCGGGCGATCATGGGGTTGGGACGCTGCCGGTTTCGAGATTGCCAACGCGGTCTCCGACGCGATGATTGGAATCCGAATACATTTCGAAGAGGGCTGGCAGGACCGATTGACTCAGGCAGTTGAGTCAGGAGTCAAGGTGATTCACCTGCTCGCGGATCTGCATGGCCGCGGTTCCGACGGCACCTTCGTCACTGAACTGTTCAAGGAGGCCCACATGCTTCTCATCGAGCAGGGACGCCGGGACGCTGTCACACTATTCGGTGGAGGAGGCATTGTTGGGGCTGATCATGTTCCCAAGGCCATCATCAGCGGACTTGATGCAGTCGCACTCGATTTGCCGGTACTGTTTGCCCTACAGGGACGTTCAAATGGCTCGCTAAGGCATCGAGAGAATGTCTCTGGAACACTGCCGGTGCAACTGGATCAGGATTGGGCAGAGCAGAGACTCATCAATTTGTGCGGCTCGTGGAGGGACCAGCTACTGGAGATACTCGGAGCGATGGGAATCCGCGAGGTTCGCAGACTAAGAGGAGAATTTGGGCGCTCAATGGTGGTCAAGCACCTAGAGGACGAGGCCTTCGAGGGGATTGCAGGCTATGTGGGGGGCGATTGCTGATGACTATAATCCAGAATATATCTGACACCCTCAGTGGAAAGATTGTGAAG
>DAGM01000040.1:0-4987 GCA_002495735.1 Euryarchaeota archaeon UBA54 | reverse complement strand
CTCTAGTCCACAAGACTACCCACTTGATGCAGGATGGGATGAAAGCGAGGGCGTTCGGCGAATACGAAAAACCTGAGGCACTCGGAGATGCGCGCTGGACTGACGAACTCATCCTCTCGACTTGGTACATGGCAGAGACCGGCGAGGTACCTGACAAGCTGAACTTCAAGACTGGGGAGAGCGACGGCGGTTTCGACAGGCTTGGTTTCCAGTTCCTTCCAGAGAGCGATTGGCTGGAACACTCGGAAGCCATTGACACCAAGTTACCGCTGAACCGCCGTGGTGACAAGAAGAACAAGATTGAGATTGACATACCTTGGTATGGCGGCGGGATGTCGTATGGTTCTGTTTCAGTCAATGTGATGATGTCGAGGGCGAAGAACGCCAAACAATGGAACTCATTCATGTCGACAGGTGAGGGAGGGTACCCGCCTGAGTTGTACGAGGTCAAGGAGAATGTCATCACTCAGGTAGCAACGGGATACTTCGGCGTCGAGGAGGAGACCATTCAAGCCGCCCCCATTATCGAATTCAAGTACGCGCAGGGGGCCAAGCCGGGCCTTGGAGGGCACCTGCTTGCAGCCAAGGCCGGAGAAGAGGTTGCAAAGCTGCGCGGATCAGTCCCATTCGTCAGCCTGTTCAGTCCATTTCCCTTCCACTCCACCTATTCTGTCGAGGATCACTCAAAGCATCTCGATTGGATAGAGACCATCAATCCGAAGGCAATACTCTCTGTCAAGGTCAGCACGCCTCATGATGTAGACATGGTCGCAGTTGGCTCGTATTACGCAGGTGCACACATCATTCACCTCGACGGTGGCTACGGCGGTACCGGAGCGGCACCTGAGATTGCCAAGAAGAACATCGCCATGCCGATTGAACTGGCCATACCGAAGGTCCACAAGTTTCTGCAGAAGGAAGGGGTCCGCGACAAGGTCACCATCATCGCGAGCGGAGGGGTCAGGACTGCTGACGACATCGCCAAGGCAATTGCTCTCGGTGCTGACGGCTGCGTATTGGGGACGACTGATTTGGTCGGCATGGGGTGCACCCGATGTTCGAACTGTGAGGGCGGGCCGTCCGGACGCGGCTGCCCTTGGGGCCTCACCACTACTGACATCGAGCTGCAGGAGTGGGTGCAACAGGACTGGGGTGCCAAGAGACTCGACAACTTGTATACAGCAATGCAGTGGAGGCTGCGCGATATCCTTCGCAAGCTCGGCCTGAGTAACGTCCGCGAGCTGAGGGGCCGGACTGACCTGCTGAGGTACATCGGCAAGGAGGCCGACGAATGATCGATCCCTCAAAGATAATCCAGGCCCGCCGCGAGATGACGGCGAGCCACCCGAAATTCGAGCGCCGCGATGAGGACGCTGCCGAGGGCGGATGCGGAGTCGTTGGACTGGCCTCAGAGGTTCCTGTGGCGGGCCGCCACCTGTTCGCCTCGCTCGAGCAGATGAGGAATCGAGGCAACGGCAAAGGCGGCGGAGTGGCCATGGTGGGACTAGATCCCGAGCAGTTCGGAGTCAATGCATCGATTCTAGCCGATTCGTACCTCTATGCTGTCGCCTACCTCGATTCCAGAGTTCGCGATGCAGTCGAAGAGAGCTGCATCCATCCCAATTTCCACATCGATCACGTCCACGAGATGCCAGTCCTAGAGGCATGGGAGAAAGATCTCCCCTCGCTTGATGTCCGTCCGCCCGACGTTGTGTGCTACTTTGTCAGGCCGCGCGAGGACGCTCTTGACGAGTTCATCTCCGTCAAACTGCAAGATGCCATCGACCCGAACGACAGGGAGGCTGCTTCCGAGGAATTCGTGTTCCACACCACCCATTCTCTAAACGTCGAGTTCTATGCCAAGGACGGAAGGACAGACGCCTTTGTACTGAGTCATGGCAGGGATCTCCTAATCCTCAAGATAGTGGGCTACGCCGAAGACGTGATCCGCTTCTACTGCCTCGATAACGTGACTGCCCACGTCTGGATTGGCCACCATCGCTATCCTACTCGGGGGAGGGTGACACATCCAGGAGGGGCGCACCCGTTCGGACAGGGCATAGACTGCGCGCTGGTGCACAACGGCGACTTCTCCAACTACGTCTCTGTCAAGGATTACCTCGCACAGAGGGGGATGGAGCCGCTGTTCTTCACAGACACCGAGGTTGGGGCGCTGGCATTCGACCTGCATCGCCGGGTCTACGGATACAGTATGGAGCACGTCATAGAGAGCCTAGCGCCCACAAGTGAACTCGACTACGTGATGCTACCGGAGGACAAGCAAGAGGTGTACTCGGCCATTCAGAGGACGCATATTCATGGCAGCCCCGACGGCCCGTGGTTCTTCATCATCGCACAGTCCGAAGGGACCACTCACAGACTGATTGGAATCACCGACACCAGCATGCTCAGACCTCAGGTCTTCGCCTACCAGCGTGGTGAGGTCGGGATAGCATTCTGTGGCTCGGAGAAGCAGGTCATAGACGCGGTGCTTGACAGCCTTGCCTCAGAGGATAAGAGGTTCTGGCGTCGCGCTGATGAGTACTGGAACGCCAGAGGAGGTTCCTATACCGACGGTGGCGCCTTCCTATTCGATATCAGACCGACCGACGACGGCGGCAAGGAACTAGTCATGACGAACAAGTTCGGAGAGGTGGTGGACACCCATCCTCCGGGAGGGTACGGAGCGGCAGATGCTGCTGAAGAGCCACCCTTGGAGGTCGACAAGATGGATCCGGAACTCGCCTACTTTTCAGTCCTAGAGGCACTCCCTCACATGGGATGGCCAGAGGCTCTCGCGATCCTAGAAGCCATCGAGTCTAACGCCACGTCGGCAGGACGTGAGTGGGCATGGAATCTGCTAAGCAGGCTTCTAGACAGGAGGTATGACACCGGTTCGTTGAGGCGAAGCCGTTGGCTCGACTCGGTCGAGACATCACTCATCAGGACGATTTCGGCGGCGAGGCATCAGCCTTGCGACAGCTTCGTCGGACAAGTTACTCTCGGACATCACCCTGTCCCAGCTTCAGACACCCAGAGGATTGTTGTCGATGCGAGGCCATACCCTCCAGAGGGAATCGACTCTCTAGCACTCGAGCTAGTTGCTCTTTACAAGGCAGGATGGAAACGCTTCGTCTTGCTGCACTGCAAGGGCCATCGTTTCATCGGCAACGGCTTCGGTCCGGGCACCTCAGATGTCGAGATAGATGTTCTGGGGGCCGCCGGCGACTATCTCGGCAGTGGCAGTGATGGAATGAGGATAACAATGCACGGCAACGCTCAGGACCAAGTCGCTCAGATTCACAAGGCAGGAGAACTTGTCGTCCACGGCGACGTCGGCCAGTGCTACGGCTACGGTTCCAAGGGAGGCAGACTGTTCGTCCTCGGTAACGCTGCTGGAAGGCCGATGATTAACGCCGTGGGTAGCCCCAAGGTTGTCATCAACGGCACGGCTCTAGACTATCTGGCTGAGTCTTTCATGGCAGGAGACCCGCTTGAGGGGGGTGGATTTGTCATCATCAACGGGATGAGATTCGACCAGCGAGGAGAGATGCTAGCACTGGAAACTCCGTATCCCGGTGGCAACCTGTTTTCTCTGGCCAGCGGAGGGGCGATCTACATCCGTGACCCACATGAGCGGCTCTCGGACTCGCAGCTCAACGGAGGCGCCTTCACCGAGATGACAGATGAGGACTGGGCCGTCGTCGAACCGATGCTACAGCGAAACGAGGAGCACTTCGGTATTCCTATGCAGAGGCTGCTTACAGTTGAGGGTGAGATCGCCAGCCCGGCTGAGGTGTATCGAAAAATAATTCCAGTGAAGTCGAAGACTCTGCATGCTGAGGCAGCATGGGCAGGTCACGCTGACTGAGTGACCAGTTTCACCACTTCTTCGGCGCATCCCCATGAGAGAGTTACTCCAGCGCCGCCGTGACCGTAGTTATGGACCACCTTCCTCCCATCTATGGCCTCGACCTCTAGTCTGACTTCGCTGCGAGACGGTCGCAGACCGACCGCCCCTCCGATTATCTTGGAGCGATCCAATTCCGGCCACAGCGCCTCCACTTTATCCAGAATTAGGTCGTTTTCCTCCGGTCTGATATCCATCCCCCAGTCGTCAATCTGAGCCGTTCCTCCAAGGACGGTGACATCGCTACGGGGGATTGTGTATGTCAGGGTCTCCGGCTGCTGGTCAAAGTGCCCGATACCTGGATCCTGATCGAGGAAGATGACCTGCCCCCGTGCTGGCCTTACCTCGTCATCCTGACACAGCTCCCTAGCACCCAATCCCACGCAGTTGACCACCACCTCGCCGGAGACTTTGCTGATGTCTTCGACGAATGACTGCCTGAATGTGCCGCCAAGGGACTCGACCCTTGAGCGCAGCCATGGCATGTACAGGTGCATCTCGATGACTGGTGCTCTGAACTGCCACCCGAAGACATACCCCTCGGGTATATCTCCCTGATCCAAGATACCGAAGGCAGCTATGTCATCCCCCCATGCTGGCGGCTCGACCACTTGTCTGAGGTACTCCCTCCCATCTCTCATGCGTACTCCGGACTCAGGATTCTCCTTGGCTAGCCTCTCTAGCTCTGCATAGGTCACTAGGCCCCACGTTTCTGCTCTGTCGGCAGGGGCAGTGAGGAACGGGTACCATATCGCCGCGGCAACATCCGAGACGGTGTCGGGACTGAATTTGTCGGAGACGACTTCCACATCATGCCCCGCTTCGAGGAGTCTAACTGCGCATGACAGCCCAGATACACCTGCTCCCACCACTGTGCAGCGCATGACTCGCGATAGCCGCACCACTCATGATAGCGTCGGCTAACATGTTCGCATCTCGGGGCAACCTCATGAGCGGCACCCTCTCTGGACCACATGGTGACACAGTGCCGAAGGTGAAGCGACCCAAGAAGGGCTGGTTCAAGCCTGATAAGAAGAAGCCTCGCAAGGGTCCACGCGTCAAGGCGAGCGAGAAGGG
>DAGM01000027.1:28741-31845 GCA_002495735.1 Euryarchaeota archaeon UBA54 | reverse complement strand
TCATGAACTACCTCCTCTGCCCCTTGGTCGCTCTCACCATAGAGCATCATCGTCACGCCCCCGCCCTTCATGATGGCTCGGACGTCTGCGAAGTCGAGGTTAATCAGGCTCGGCAGGGTGATGGTCTCGACCACTCCCTTGACAATCTCTGCGATGAGCTGGTCCATGATGCTGAAGGCTTCATTGAGAGGAAGGTTCGGGACGAAGTGGAGAAGTCTGTTGTTGTCCAGTATCAGCACTGCGTCGGCTGCCTTCCTGAGCAGTTCGAGTCCCTCCAGCGCTCTCTGCATTCTCTGTCTACGCTCGACTGAGAATGGAGTCGTTACGACGGCCACGACTAGAGCTCCGGAGCGCTTGGCCTCCTCTGCCACGATTGGGGCAATCCCGGTTCCAGTGCCTCCGCCTAATCCAGCAGTGACAAACACTAGGTCGGCCCCGCCGACAATCTTCGTGATGACGTCCCTACCGGCCTCAGCACAGCGTCGTCCGGTGACCGGATCTCCTCCGGCACCGAGTCCACGGGTGATGTGCCTGCCGACCAGCAACTTCTGCATCGCCCTTGTGTGGTCGAGGTGCTGCTTGTCGGTGTTGATTGCTACGGTGACAGCTCCCTCAACGCCGATGTGAGTTATCCGATTCATCGTGTTATTGCCAGAGCCTCCACAACCGCAGACTAGGATGCGCGGGTCTGGCGGTCCGTACGATTCGAGCTCCCTATCTGTCAGCGCTGTTGGAATCCTACCATCGGGTATCTGATCAATCACTGATGCCGGAGCCTCAACCATCCATCCTACCCCAGTGCATCCCTAGCATTGCTGCCTACTTCACGAAGTGCGGTTCTCGGCCTTCTTAACCGTTGAGGGATGTGACAGGCTGACCGAGGCGATTTTCGGAGTCTCTCCGGAAAGCGAGATAAGCAGGAGGGCGCTCCACTGGCATAACCGCGCTTAGCTCAGTTGGCTAGAGCACCTGACTGTAGACTGGAAACAACATGGTTGTAGGCAGCCATCAGGGGGTCCCCGGTTCAAGTCCGGGAGCGCGGACCAATAACTCGCTCAGTCTCTCTTGGAGCAATGTGGGCAGACTGATAAAGGGGGGTTTGGTCGGCAGGCCGCAACGAGGTCTGACAATGGGTGTTCAACAGCATGTTAGGTCACTCTGGAAGACCCCAAAGGCATCACTACCACCTAGGTATCGGCGCGACCGCATGGCGGGCTGGAGGCGAGAGCCTGTGTTCCAGAGAATCGAGAGACCCACCCGCATCGACGCGGCTCGACGGGTTGGCTACAAGGCCAAGCAGGGAGTAGTTGTCGTTAGGACCCGCGTGCGCCGAGGTGGACTGCGCAAGAGCAAGGTCCACATGAAGCGCAAGCCTTCCAAGTCCGGCATCAAGAAGATTACAATGGCCAAGTCGATTCAGCGGATGGCAGAGGAGCGAGTCAACAGGCGCTACCCGAACCTCGAGGTACTCAACTCGTATTGGGTAGGCCAAGATGGAAAGAACAAGTTCTACGAGGTCATCATGCTGGATCCGGCACACCCTGTGATTAAGTCGGACAAGCAACTTGGATGGGTGTCCAGCGGCAACAGCCACCGCGGGCGTGCGTTCCGTGGAAAGACTAGTGCCGGCAAGCGCGGGCGAGGTCTGCTCAACAAGGGCAAGGGAGCCGAGAAATTACGGCCCAGCCTGAAGGCCAACAAAAATCGCGGCAAGTGAGCCCCCTTCGGCCGTCAGATTGATGCCTGTTCATTCTCGGCAGCAACTGATGGCAGACCGTCAGGTGTCTGAGATTCGCGGGCTCCCCGTCATCATGCCTAGCGGAAGGCTGCTCGGAACAGTCCACGATACGGTCATCGACACAGACGGCTGGACCTGCACGCACATCTTCGTGGCCGACCCCCCCGCTGATCTTGTCGAGGGCCGAATTCATGTCGCAATTCCCTGGAATTGGGTCAGATCGATAGGTGATGTCGTGCTTCTCCGATGGTTCCCCTCCACTCCCATTCCGCGTAACTCGTGAAGCCGCTTTCTCGTTCACGGACTCATAACTCACCCCCAATCGCTTGAGCATGGGATGAACGCGACTGCGATACGATTCAAAAGCAGAGGGCGAACCGTTCTGCGTGCGTCGAGTGTCTGCCACCCTGCTAATCGCCCTACTGTTGGTCAGTTCAGCACCTCTGGCTCAAGCAGAGGCGAAAGGTGTCATCTCATGCGTCAACGCCGACCAGTCGATGATGCCGGCAAATTGGGATCTCGATGATCAGTCATGCGTAAGGGTCGATTTGGGAGAGTTGGAGCCCGGCGACATTCTCTCCTTCGATTTGACCACTGATTCTGAAATAGATATCCTCATGTTCTCGGTCAACTCGATTTCAGTGTACCAGAACGAGCAGTCCTACCGCAGCGATTCAATTTGGGAGAGGAACTCGGTATTCGAGGACTTCAACGGAACCGGTTCCTGGCACTGGACAGTCCCTGACGATAGGGAGATGACTCGATGGTACCTCGTCCTCGACAACCTAGCCCACCCTCAGGACGGAGGAGGTGGCGCCCAGGGAGGTTCGACAGCATCAATCGCACTCGATTCGGAAATGATTACTCCAGGGCCGTTCACCCTCGCCGACACCATCGTTCGACTCGACCCCGGTGAGCACTCGGTACTACACGGACCGTTCGTAGTAGACGCTGGCACTCAGGTTAGGATGGAGGCCAACACCATGGAGGGAGCTCCCGACATCTTCCTGATGACCTCCTCGCAGGTGACCCTGTACGAGCAGGGCGGTACCGCAGCCGCACGCGTTGAGGGCACCGATTTGCTACTCATCATTCAGGAACGTGACATGGTCTGGATGGCCACCGATATTTATGAGGGCGAGGACCTCTATCTGGTGGTCGATAACAGGGCAGGTCCTGCTGGAGGAGGTGCTGGAACCGAGGATATCGCAGTCACAGTGACACTCACTCTGACCCCGGTGCTGGAACCGGTAATCAGCGGTGACGTCTCTCTTGAGATAATCAACGTCGGCGACATTGTCACTCTGGACGCTACGCAGACTCCAAACAACTCTGGCCAGATCCTCGAGTCTGGCTTCCACTGGGA
>DAGM01000027.1:14298-28351 GCA_002495735.1 Euryarchaeota archaeon UBA54 | reverse complement strand
AATGTCACCATCAGACTCACTGTAGTGGCGATTGACGCGCGTAGCGCCAGCTCGTATCAGTCAATTGAGGTCGCAGACATCTCCGAGCCCGAAGTGAGCATTGGAGTCTCTGCGATACTAGAACGCACATACGGGGACGATGTGGTACTCAGTGGGCAGGTGAGCGATAATTGGGGCATCGCCACGATTGAGTGGTTCGTCGATGATGTTCTGATACGGACCAATTCGGGCAGCGATGAAGGAGCAACCGTGTTCAACCACTTATTCAACTCCAGTTACTCCGCCGGACTCCACACCATCACTCTGAAGGTCACCGACAACTCGGGCATGGTTTCCGAGGACACCGCAACTATCGATCTGTACGACTCCACCCTGCCGGTCATCGGAACGCACCAGGAGGAGGTGAACCTGCAGATAGGCCAAACCTTCCGCTTCGAGGCCAACGTCAGCGATGCCGAGTCGAACAACCTGTTGTTCTCGTGGGATTTCGATAGTAATGTAGACTCCGATTCCGACGGCGACCCGAGGAACGACGACGATGGCTTTGGTGACTCGGTGCTGTGGAGCTACGGCGCCTCAGGCCCCATGACTGTAGTCTGCCAGATCGAGAACGACGCCGGGCTGGTTTCCGAGTTTGAGGTGCTGGTCAATGTGCTCAGCGGCATCGAGGATGATGAATTGGATTTGATGCAGCTGGGACTCATGGCCGCAGGTGCCCTCATAGCGGTAATTCTGATTGCTTTGTTGACTTGGAGATTCATGTCAAATCGCAGACTCGCAGCGATGATTGCCGAGGATAATGAGCCCGAGCAGCCTGTATCCGCGGTCCCCTCGATTGAGGAGCAGAAGGCCATGTGGGGCGGAGCAGAGCCCGCCGTGCATATCGAGCAGCCTGCCCAGCAGGTCTTCGGTGACTTCTCGAGCGGGATGTCAGGTTCGACCCAAGGTATCTCCACTGCAATGGGTGAACCTGAGGGGGAGGAACTGGATCCCGATATCGCAGCGCTGCTACAGTCATCCGAAGAAGAGGATTTCTCAGGCCCAAGTCCTGCCAGAGAAATCCTATCCGAGTTCGATGAAGATGACTCTGTCGAGAGAGAGGACGTCGATTACTTGCACGATTCTCAGACTGAGGAAACCGCGTCAAACTGGTCTCCTGGTGAGGACGAAACTGAGGTCTTCCAACCTGAGGAGATTGAGTCGGAGCCGGACCGAAAAGTTCGCCAGAATTGCTCTTCGTGCGACAAGAAGTTCGAAGTCGAACTGCCCCCTGGAGTCGACGCCGCTAGGACAGCTTGCCCTCACTGCGGCTCGATTGAATCAATCAGCCTAGGATGATTCACCTACAGTCTCGGTTATTCGATGCAAAGCCGGTTCCTGTAGGGCAATACCCTATAGCGCACCTCTAGGAGGTGCGAGCATGGGCAACACTGGTGTCCGACTAGTCTGTAGGGCGCCGAGGGCGAACAATTCGCATACCCTGCTGATGGCCCTGCTGTTCTTGCTCCCCATCCTTTCTCCCTTCTCTGCGGTGAGCGGCGAGGCGAGAATAGAATCTCAGGACTTTGAGGTACTTGGTCAACTGTCCAAAGTACTCGAGGAACGCCAAGAGATGCTGGATAGCAACTCCGTTGCGCAACTGGCCCAACCGACCATCGAAGGAATCTTCAACTCGGTAATGCCGACCGGACCCTCCGACCCTCTCGCCAATGTGAATGGGACCATAGATGGAGCGAGTATGGTGACGACCGCCCCACCGCAACCCCAGCATCCGGGGCCCTACAACCTGCTGTTGAACCCCAACAGCGGTCCTCCCGGACAGGTTGACAACATCTGGCAGACTCTGATAAATCTGACCGATTACGTAATCTGGACGGAGTACATCGACCTCGAGGGTAACACGATTCAGAGCTATGAGGTGGTGACATTCTCTGCTAACCTGCTTTCTCTATTCGACATCAACTCCGATCCGCTTCTGCACGAAGTCGACATCGATAATGATGGGGACGATGACATCGAGGTCGGACTGAAAATCTCTTGGGAGTTCCTGGGCGGCTGGGGATTCGAAGAAGGGGTGCTGTGGATCGAGCCCGGCATTTCGTATGCGGTCAAGGTACTAGACTCCAGCCGGAACGACCCAGACTGGAATCAAATGGACTCACTGCAGGTATCTTTAATCAAGGCCTTCGCATATTCCGGTCAAGACTCCATACTTGCCCTCGAAGAAGGCGAATCCTACATCTGGGTAGTTGACTCGAGATTCAACACCCAACCCGAGGACTTCATTCTCCGAATCGGAATCGAGAGATTCTACTTCGATATCTCGGAAGCCAGCAGCGACCTGTTGTTCACCCTCATTCAGGCATTCACTCTTGGAATCATTGGCTCGGGAGTCGACGAATCCGGCATCACCTTCGCCTCGATCTCAGCGCCCTACGCCATCGAGATCAGAACTCCCGGTCAGTCCGATTGCCCTGATCGATACTCGCCCGATGAGTTGCTGTATGCCTCACATATAGAGTTGAACTGCGGGGTAGCCGCCGGCTTTGGATACCTACACTTCTCTCCTCCGGACGATAACGGCGACAGGGATCTCTGGGAGTTGGCCTACGTTGAACTTTCATTCCACCCCAACAAAGACGCAGTCATCATCCCAGAGGAGGTCGACATCATCATCAGAACGGACAGCGTGCTGCCGGAGAACGGTCTAGTCGACGGCGAGAATGGACTGACTACTATTGAGTATTGGGCCGATCAGAGGACTGATCTGCACATCCACTTTCACGAGAACCGTTCCGAGCTCCCGCCCTCGGAATCCGACGATGGCAGCAGGGGCAATGTGACCGACTCTGTCGGTTGGCTCCGCGGAATGCCCGCGGGCTCATTGTCTCCTGGTGAGATTGAGCGCGTGTTCAGGATGCTCGGTTCAGACGGCTCGCAGTCGCAGCTGCCCGGAGAACTCCCTTCGAGGCTGGGGCTAATCTTAGGAATCAAGAACTTCAGCCGAGACAACAGTGAGAACGTCGATGATCCGACACTGCCTGTCAATCCGGCAAATCCTCCTAAAACGCTGATATTACTCCGTTCGGTACAGTCTGTGGAAGAAATCGACTACGACTCGTGGTTCCTGCGCGAGGGTGCATCAGGGGATCACCGCAAGATTCACATCTCCGCAAGAGACGTCCCTACGGCCATTGTTCTATACGGCTCATTCGAGTTAGGAGGAGGGGCGGCAGTCGATAACAGCCTAGATTCTGAGGACAGCCTAGATTTCGTCTCGAAGATAGTCGACAATGTACTAATCAATATCGTCGACCTGTTCTTAGATATCGGTAACGTGCTGAACGACATCCCGTCTGCGGTTGTCGATGTTATCAGCGGTGGCCTCGATGGGACCAGCGGCTTGCAAGGGCGCACGTTCCACCTGCTGCTGACAGATAACTGGCTGGTGACCCGGGCCGACATGCCAATTCAATCAGTCTCGGTTCAGATAGGCTCCAGTTCGCATCCGGTCATGCTAGGCGACCACCTCCTTCTGGCAAAAGACAGAGGACTGGAAACCGTGAACGGAAGGAACGGCCCCATAGATCCCTTGGTTCCGGTAGCGGCCAGCATCCGCTTCAGTGGACTGGTGGCTTTCTCATTGGTTGACGACGATGAGCTAGACGAGCAACTCATGAGTCTGCGAACCTCCTCAAACGAAGCATTCGGGTTCACTTACATTGAGCATCCCTCAGAAATGCTCGAAGGCGCCTCCTTCCAGGCCCTGACACTCAGTGACATCCCTGACATTATCTCCATACAAGTCTCATCGAGCGGAATGGAATACCTCGCTTCGACTGGAATCGAATCGATTGTTTACACGGGTATGGACGGCACGCAGCGTCAGGCGGCGACCATAATCGGCGTGCCCGACTCGTTCAGCACCACATCAGGTATCATCACCGGGTGGTCCTCCTCCACTCCCATCTCGTCCATCGAGGCGCAGATCAGCAATTCAACTGAACCAGTCAGGATGACTGGTGACCACTTCCTCTTCCATCATGATCAGATAACCGGGACCTCTAGCATCTCAGCCAGACTGACCGGACTCAGCGAGATTAGTTGGACGGAACCAATCGAGATGGGGGCCTCGGGTCCGACCGGTAGGGGAACCGCTCAGATATCGGTGTCCGGTGATCGAGCATTGAGCATCAACGTTGACCACGCACCGACTGTGGGAGGCGACTCACTCTCCGTAATGGCCTCGATAGATCCACTCCCATCCACCGTTGGAATACAGATACCGACCGGATCCGACTCAGGATCCAGCCTCGACGTGCCTGAATTCAACACTTCAAATGGGCTTTCCGGAGTCGCTTTCTTCATCAGCGGATTCGCCGACCTCGGCAGGTCGGTAAACAGTGTCCTGTCAGGCATCACCTCTGACATTTCCACCAGCTCGGAGTCCGATGAGGACTTCTCCTTTGGCCTCCAACTGGAGGCCGACTCGACATTCGACCTAACCGTGGAGGCTGTGCACGGAGACGGCTCGATTAAGGCACCCACATGGGTTCACGGAGTTGCCTTCAAGGCGTCTCCAACGGGAATCTCCGATGGCTTCCACCTGAGGATTTGGTTGCCCGAACTTCCTCCATTAATCGACTTCTCGATTACTAGGCAGAACAAGCTCAATGGCCAGGATTGGGGCATCAGCATGGGTCTCGAAGGTTGGGTTCCGGCGCACAGCGAGCTCATGGTCCAGATCTATGGGATTAATGGCCAAGATCTGCTATTGACCCTTCAGGGTCTGACTGTCGGAGCACCTACTAATCTCGGACTCGATGCGGTGTTCGAAATCAGATCGGTAGGCGAGATAACAGAGGTCACAACCTCGACCCACTACGTCCTCTCCGAGAGACTGGACTGGGTCCACGTCCTGCTCATCAATAGAGAGGCGGGAAGCAGGACTGAGGTGATGATTCAGGATATCCCAGAGACCGTCGATCTGCAAGCTAGCATAGGCACGGCGATATCCATTGACATGACCGTCCCCGAACAGTACAGGCGAGACGGTTCTGCTGTCGGGGCCATCATGATGCAGCAGATGCAGTGGCTGGATTCAGCATGGTGGCCGGCAACGGTTTTCCTGACCGATGTCCCCGGCTGGATCAACCTGACGACAGCCCCTTCGCTTGAGTTCGACATAACTCAAAATCTGGCTTTCCAAGGAACCCCGACGCTTGACTTCAGGGCTTCCGCGGAGGGTATGTCATTGTACATAGAGGTCTTTGGTAGGGCGATAAACAAGAGAGGAGACACAATCCTACTAGCCGAGGGAATGTCCGATTTCATGTCGATTAGTACCACCCAGACGTTTGGTCTCTCCATCAGATCAGGTGGCGATGGGGTCGAACGCCTGTACATCAGGATGAGCAACGTCCCTGTCACACCTCCATTGGTCCTCGAGGAGATGGAGGCTCTGGGTGAGAATCTGCAGCGGGCCACGGTCAACATCAGGGAGATAGTTGGTCCATACAGCATCATCGAGGTGGATGACGTTCAGGGTGAGAGAATCATTGTCTCGGCCCGTGCCTCAGCCGTTATCGAGGGCCATGAGTTCGATCTCAGGGGCGTCCTCCTCGACGCTCAGGTTACCGATGGTATTCCGACCGGTACGACCCTAGGGGTCAATGGACTGGCCTCCGATCTCTCACTGCTCAATATGGTTCCAGGTATGAGCGGCTCGACCAAGCACGTGATGGTCATCGAGCCATTCTCCTCTGCGATTCTTACGATACTCGCGACGTTCATGGGAGGTGATTGAGATGGGTCTTCTGGAGAGGCTAAGGAGCGAGGACGAGGAGGCCGACACCCAGATTGCCCACGAGGTGTTAGAGCGAATTGAGGATGAAGCTAGGAGACACATCTCACCCACCCGAGTAATTTTCGCCTCTATGACGGTCATACTTTTGCTCATAGCAACCCTGTTCGTACTGACCTGGATCGTTCCATATGACCGTGTTAGTGTAGACGTGGTGTACCGACAAGGAGGTCCCGGCCACGTAGTTCTGATTGAACTCGACAACGATGGCAGCCGTACCATCGAAGACATCGATCTACAGGTTAGATTCATCGACTCAGAGGGAATAGAGATTTCTCGATCATCATTCCTCAGAGACTACCTACCGGCGCACTCTTCAGTATCAGGGGATGACATGGAACTGCTGGTCGACGGCGCCTCAGTGTGGGAGAACTACACCATCGAGATATTGCTCTACTACGACTCCTACTCCGGCCAGAGGAGCGAGAGATGGACTCACAATGTGGGAGAGTGGACAATGGAGATATTCGCCGACAAGTCACAGTACCGATTCCTGTAGTGCCCAATCATGACTTTTCATGGGTTCTTAGAACCCATACGCTCAAATTGAGGGGTACGAGGCGATAGCCGATGTCGAAGCGCTCAGTGACACTGATGATGACGATTCTTCTGTTGTCCTACGCCCCTATTCTCGATCAGTCACCGACTGAGGGCAATACCTCCATGGAATCCTTGGATCGCATGGTCGATAAGGTGGAAATTTCTCCTGATCCAAACAGTATTCAAGACCTCGGCGCCCCACTTATCTACCACGGCTTCGAGGATTTCCGAGCGACAAGAGCGGACTCCAGCATCGGCGTCTACACTCAAGTTGGATTGATTCCGGCAGTTCAGATGAGCGTCGAGCTGGCTAATCCACGAAACGACCTCGCAATAGTCCTCATCGACGGCGAGGTTGGCCTCTGGGAGGCGAGGCAGGCCCTGCTTGAAGCAGCTGATGTCGAAATCAGATCTACCATTCCCCCCTCTGGATTCCTAGTGCAGGCTGCGCCCGAAATCCTCTCCACACTTTCTCAGATCAAAGAAGTTGAAGCGGTACATGAAGTCCCAGCCGGCCTTCTGGTTCATCCTGATTTGAGAATGGACAACGGGGATCAAACACTCCTCGTCGAAGTACTTGGTTGGAAGAACTCGGACCTAGTCCGGCAAGATCGGCCAGGCATGGGTCTCGGGGATTCTCTGAGCATCGCCGCATCACTCTGGTTGCAGGAGGCGTGGTCACCAGAGCAGGGCAGAATGTGGGGTATGATGTCCCCTAGTGAAGTGGCCGATTTAGCCAGACACCCCTCTGTCGCTTATGTCGCCCCCATGCCCTTTCTAGTTCTGCATAACGACCAAGCTAGAGTCCACATGGGCATCAACTCAGTTGAGACCACCTTCATCACTGGATTGAACGGCAGCGGGCAGAAGATTGCTGTGGGTGATTCCGGCCTCGACGATGATCATGGTGACTTCACAGGACGAATTGCTGGCCTGACTTCGGTCACTCCCGGAGATTCATCGACAGCAGATCTCTCAGACGGGCACGGCACCCATGTTGCCTGCACGGTGTTGGGTGATGGATTCCGCAGCAGCGGCACCTACCAAGGAGTAGCGCCCGAGGCCCAAGTCTACTTCCAGGCGATGGAGGATGACGATACTGGACAGTTGTACAGTTACGGCATCAACAGCATGTTGAATTCCGCTTACAATAACGGCGTTCGATTGCACACAAACAGCTGGGGCGCTGGTAGCGGAGCCGGCAGCTATTCGACCCAATCAGAGGATGCGGACTCCCGCACCTCGACATGGGATCAATACTGGTCTTATCAGGGTATGACCGTGCTATTCGCAGCCGGTAACGAGAGGAACGAAGGAGTCTCGCCACCTGGGACTGCAAAGAACGTAATCACCGTCGGTGGACACAAGAACCGATACAGCGGTGCTCCTGACGAAATGTACTACTGGAGCAGCCGTGGTCCGACTGATGATGGGAGAATCAAACCAGACCTAGTCGCCCCGGGGGACTACGTCAGGTCGTGCAAATCACAGGAGGCGGACAGCGCCCAGGGTTCATGGAGCAACAACTGGTACCTCGAGTATAGCGGCACCTCGATGTCTACCCCTGCTGCGGCCGGAGCGGCTGTCCTAGTCAGAGAGTATCTGATGGAGGTGATTGGTAGGCAGGCACCTCAGGGCGCCCTAATCAAGGGACTTCTGATACTCGGCGCTCAGGATATGGGTGCTCGTGACATACCCAACAACGATGAGGGGTGGGGCCGACTGAACCTCGTCGAGTCGCTGATTCCGGACAATGATGTCGGTATCTTTGTCGACGACCGCTCCCGACTCTCCAGTGGACAGACGAGCGATTACTCCTTCGATATCACTCGCGCGGGTGAACCGATGAAGGTGGTACTGACTTGGTCCGACTACCCTGGCTCATCTTCTTCTTCGACCCAACTTAGGAATGACCTCGACCTCGAGGTCATATCTCCTAACGGACAGATTACGTACAAGGGCAACGCCTTCGTAAACGGACGATCAGTCACTGGTGGGACCAAGGACTCCACCAACAACGTCGAGGTCGTGCTAATCGACAACGCAGCTACAGGGACGTGGACGGTGCGCGTGCGCGACGCCCAGCATGGTGGCAGCCGGACTTGGCAGCCATACGCACTCGCTGTTCGCGGCGTCAATGTTAATGATTTGAGCCCAGATCCCACCTTCGTCCAGAACTCCTTTGAAATTTCATCCCCTATCCCTCAAGTCGGAGAGGAGGTAGATGTCTCCGTCGTCATCCAGAACCAAGGTGCCGGTTCGGTCGCCGATCTATCGGTCATCGCTCGAGCCGACAGTAATCTGCTTGGCACTCGTCAGTTGAGTATGTCTCCCGGAGAATCGGCAGTACTCGAGTGGAACTGGACGCCGACTCAAGAGGGGGATGTTGAGTTTACCTTCCACATAGACCCGAGTGATACAGTAGAGGAAGTCTCAGAGATCAACAACTACCTCACTCATACTGTCATTGTCAGCGCACCCGGGGTCAGGGTGTCCTCAGAACAGGAGACCATCACACTCGGTGATGCGACAGACAGTTCGACCACTTGGCAACTCTCGCTGATGAATACCGCTCTGTTCGAGACCAACGCTACAATAGAGGTCAGTGACCCCGTGCGGATGCAGGACGGAGTGCAATACGATTGGTTCACTTCGTTCACCTCAAACACCTTCAATCTCGAGGCAGCCGAAATCGAATCGGTCAGTCTGACCATGGTGCATCCTGCACCTCCACCTCCCGGACTCTACAGTATGGTGATTACTGGCACAGACGTTGAGAACAGCGTCATCTCAGAGCTGGCGATATTCTTCGATGTGCCCGTGCTGGCTGGAGCTGAAATTATGATGCCAGGAGAGCAGTTCCTAGTGAGTCCGCTTGAGTCCACAGAACTGCAGATTCTGGTCTTTAACGAGGGCAACGGCGCCCAGGCCTATGATGTGGAACTGGTCTCACCGGCCGGTTGGCATCTCGGATTCGACACGCTTGGCGCCTTCGCTGGATCATCACATGGTTCAACCGGAACTATGGCCAGAGATTCCGGACGGACGATCGACATCACCATCAATCCTCCAGGAGCTATGATTCCTGCGGGATCCGTGTTCAATGCTGCGATAATCATCCATTCACGAGTCAGTTCCGATTCCTGGAGCGAGGACATTTCACTTGTGGTCAAGGCGATAGACGAGGTCAGTACGACACCTTCTTCCGACGGCGCCGAGCACGACATCTCCCCTGATACGCTACTAGAAATCGAGGTGGATTTCAGCAATCTGGGCAATCGGATGCTGGACCTACAGCCGTATGTGCGCAATATTCCTGGAGGATGGGTTGTATCAGGAGGGCTGGACACCATTAGCATCCCCGCGGGAGAATCTGCTGTCTGGTCCGTGGCACTGCAGGGTAACGGAGTAGCTGTTAGCGGAAATCTTGAACTCAGATTCGCTACCGATGATGGCTTTTACGTAGACTGGAACAGGACTCTAAACGTCCTCTCAGGCGCAATTCCCTCTCTGAATTTCCACATGGTTGCTCTGCCCGACGGAACCGTTTCAGACTATCCACTTGGAGTTGGGTCACACCCAGTCGGCGAGCCCGGCTTCGACCTCGCTTGGACAGTTACCAACCAAGGCTCTACCACATGGCGCCCTACTACTTACCTCGAGGTGCCGGACGACGATTGGTCATCGAGTTGCTCCGCCCCTTCTACACTTTCAGCGGGCGCCTCGTCCACAGTTTGGTGCACGGTAGTGATACCTCTGTCAGCCGAGGCCTCATCTGAGCCCATTGTCACACTAGTGATGCAAGGCGAGGGCGTCGAGGTAAGCGCTTCGATATCACTACTGGTTGAGTCTGTTGCTAGAGTGAGTTGGACCCTGAACAATCAACCTACAGGGCACGAGGGCTACCCGACTACACTGTACATCGATTTACAGAACACCGGCAATTCGGAGATATCTCACATTCTCCAAGTATCTGGTCCCGAGGGGTGGGACCCGCTGATTCTCGATGGAGTGGTGGTTAACTTGAGGCCCGGAGAGACCCGGAGCCTTGATGTTGGATTCACTCCTAATTCTGGGGATGATGGAATTCTTGTGGTCAAATTGGCCGATGCCGATGACGTCGAAGCTTTCTCATTCAGCATGGAGATCGACGTACTTCCGGCTGCTAAGGTGCAAGGAACATCGATTATAGAGACACTAATGATTGCAGTTTTGATACTCGCTCTGGTCGGCGGTGGCCTCTATGTTTACTCTCGCAGGGGAGACGATTCCTCAAGTCTGATTCAAACTGAAGCACTGAGCAAGATAGCCGACAGTTTCGGGTTGGGTGAGAAGGAGGAAGAAGAGAGCAGCGGAATCCCCTGTTGGATTTGCAGTCAGGACATCACACTAGGGGAGGCTTGGGCCTGTTCCGAGTGCGGTGCGAGATACCACAGGTCAGGTCAGGTGCAGGGATGCGACGTCTTCTCCATGGGCAATTGTATGCACTGCGACGCCCCTTCCGACGATCTCGTCGAAGCGTGAAGTTACCGCGACCCAAGGGGTCGCGTCGCCCGAAGTCCTTAGAGGGACGGTTATGTCGGGGTGCCAATGAAGCGCAGTTCATCTGCCATCATCCTAACCGCGATGTTGTTGCTCACAATTGTAACACCGTTAGTCGCAGCAGCGGTATCAGTATCTCTTTCTGCAAACCCTACGGCTCAGGAGGCTACCACAGATGACGACGCGGAGTACGATATCATCGTGACCAATGATGGAGATGAGGATGTCTCGGTGACTCTCAGCACCCAACAGGGCAACGACTGCAACGGTTTCTCCTCCGCTCTGGATTCTTACCAGGTATCTGTGAACGAAGGTGAGTCGGAGACAGTCAAGTTAACCGTCACCGTGAACGACCAGGCTGATGGCGACTGTGAGACAACGGTGAACGCCCAAGCCACTGGTGGAATAGGGTCCCCTGCCAACGACGATGTCACGGTGACGACCACCGCAGGTGACGGCGGCGGACTCTACTCTGTGAAGCTGACTACAGATGAGCAGCTGAAGACCTACGACGGCGACTCAACCGAGTCCGATAGCGTGACCTGGGACGTCGAGGTCGAGAACAACGGTGAGCAACAGGCCAACGTTCAGCTGGAGATGACTTCGGACAGTGACTGCGAGTCTGACACTCTTGATGCCACCGTAGACCCTCAAGTTCTGCAACTAGACCCAGAGGACAAGGAGACTGTCGAAGTGACTGTGGACGTACCTGACGGCAGTTCAACCGAAGCGGGTGATCACTGCTTCATCCTCGTAGCCACTGTGACTAATGATCCCAATGCGGCCGACCAAGCCGAGGACAACATCACTCTGACTCTCAAGATACCGGAGCGCAAGGAGTGTGACCCTGACCTGCAGTTCACTTCGCACAACCTCGACCCGGGAGATTCGACCACCAACTCGTTCGAGGTCGAGAACATCGGGAACACGGAGTGGACCGTGACTGCCAACGCACAGGCTCAGGACTCCGACCACGATATCGCAGGATGGGTGGACTTCGACAGCCCTCTGAGTAAACTTCTCTCCGAGCCAGGCGGCTCGCAGGACAGCCACACTTTCACCTTCAGCGTGACTCCCGATGACTCCATCGAATCCGGAACGCAAGTGGGAATCAAGATTCAGGGACGTGCTGGGACTTCGGTCGGTTGTGAGCAGATTCTGACTGTCACCGTCGGCCAGAGCCACGATGCTTCCATGACCCTAAGCAAGAACAAGCTCAGCAACGTCGAACCGGGTAGTTCTGACACGGTCACGGTTCAAATCACCAATCAGGGCAATGGCATGGAGACCATGTCCATCGGTGCCTCAGGACTGCCTCCAGGGTGGCAGATTTCGTTCTCCCAGACATCAGTGACTATTGGCAGTTCACACTCCGGCAACAACAAAGAGACAGTGACTGCAGAGATATTCGTCCCCGAGGACGCTAGTGCAGCTGAGGACACGGTTATCACCTTCACAGTTGGACGTGGTGGAGGGAGCACCCCTTACGACACCAAGGAACTCACAGTGTCAGTGGCTGCGCATCATAGCGTCACCACTTCGATTCTTTCGACTCAGCAGACCGGTCGAACGGATCAGACAGTCCAGTTTCCTATCGATGTAACCAACTCAGGAAATATCCAGGACACTTTCAAGCTACAGGCCTGCGACCCGGGAGATAACACAGGATGCAACTCCCCGATGTGGGAAACGTCATTCTCCGACTCGCAGGGAAACACAATCTCACAGATTATCCTTGACCCCAGTCAGAAGCAGACCGTCTATCTCGATATCTTAGTTGAGGGCGAGGAGGACGCTGATTCGGTCAGCGTGCTTGCACGGATAGCTATCTATGGGACCGCCGAGGCAGACGAGCACACTGTCAGTGTAGTGGTTTCAAACTTCAACTACGCAATGGCCATCTCTCCTCAGAATCCCGGTGAGGTACCCGACCAGATCGAAGCAACCCTCCCTCCAGGTGGTTCCATGACCGCCGCATTCTGGGTCGAGAACACGGGGGACTATCCCGGGGGAGACAAAGCTGTAATCACCGTCATCGGTATGGAGTCGTCTATACTCAGGACGATGACGATTGAAGGTGTTGAGATTGATGGGACAGTGACTCTGGGAATTGGAGAGAGAGTACTCGTCGAGGTCCAAATTAACGTTCTCGAAGGAGTCGCAAACGGCGTCTCTGGCGTGGTCAAGGTGAGTGCTTCTTCAGAGAGGAACACAGCTCAGAGCACTTCGGTCGATATTGTGGTTGAGGTGAGGACCATCCACGATCTTAGATTCACCCTCGAAGGCGAGGATGAGCAGAACTCCGAATACCCGAATAAGGCCTATTTCATCCTCTACATCACTAATCATGGCAACATCATCGAAGATGTCCAAGTCCTGTCCAGCGAGTCCCTGAGAGGTTGGGCCATCAATGTTGATTTCGATGAGTTCGAACTTGAACCCGGACTGACAAAAGAGGTTCAAGTGAGTGTCACGCCACCTAGCGATTTGCTCGACGACGATACCTACAGGTTCACTGTCACAGTACAACCCGAGGGAATTGCAGTCGCCGGTGAGCCCATCGATTTGACAGTGACTTCACAGATGCCATCGACCTTCATTGGTCTGTCTGAGGAAATGGCTCAGGCGCTCGTCTACGGGTCTATCGTCCTGGGCGCAATTTTGGTCATCGTACTGTTCTTCCGCTCGCGTTCGGAGAACCGCCGAATAGTCGAAGCACTCGAAAATCAGTTTGAGGACTAGTCGCGACTCCAAAGTCTGGTCCGGATAGGCTTATTGCCGAAATTCAGGTGCAATGACCCGTCGGTCCCTAAGGGGACCGTCGGGTGTCGCCATGACTTCAGTCCCCGAAGCTTATCTCGCTGTTGCTGTGATGGCGCTTGTAGGGATCGGATTCCCGGTGGGGAGCTTCATTGCAGCAGCATTTCTGAGGCCAAGAAAATCGCCCAACGACCCAACCAAGATGCGCTCTTGGCTCCTTCCGGGTTATGAGACGGACCAGAGCCTGTACCTCCGCAGGGATAGTACCTACGAGTGTGGCTCCGAGCCTATGGGAGATGCCCACATCAACTTCCACTTCCAGTACTACTGGTACGCTATCATCTTCCT
>DAGM01000027.1:0-13908 GCA_002495735.1 Euryarchaeota archaeon UBA54 | reverse complement strand
TGGACGAAGAAATTCTCGGCGCCCTAGCTACCCTAACCGCGTTCATCGTGCTAATGGGGCTGGGAGTCTGGCACGTCTTCCGCAAGCGAGGAAGAATCTACATCTAAGGTGAGTAAATGGCAGATGAGGGTCAGAACTACTCGGTTTTCAACAGCAGGATGCTGGTCGATGTAGTAGGCGATGTGACCGATGAGGCGTTGAAGGCCAGTCGGATGAAGGACATCATCGGGGTGTTAGCCGGCAGGATGTTCAACTGGGGCCAACGCAAGTCCCTGTTCCCGCTTCACTTAGGCATCAAGTGCTGCGCTTTGGAGATGGCCGCGGCAGGAGCTAGTCGATTCGATGCTGAACGCTTTGGAGTCTTCTTCAGATCCAGTCCTCGGCAATGCGACGTCATGCTTGTCAACGGCCCTATTAGCAAGAAGTTCGCCGACCCCATTGTCAGGCTGTGGGAGCAGATGCCCGAGCCGAAGTGGTGCATAGCCATGGGAGAGTGCGCCATCTCCGGTGGCCCCTACTTCCAGTCATACAACATCCTCGAAGGCGTCGATACCGTGATTCCGGTAGACGTCTACATACCCGGATGCCCCCCAAGGCCCGAGGCCCTGATAGACGGTTTCGACAAGCTGCGGCAGAAGATCATCCGAATCGGTGCGGCCCCCGGCGACTCCATGCCGGCTTCTACATCTCCGTTGATTTTGGGAGACGAGTAGGAGGTTCTAGCATGGGTAAGATTGTCTCACCGGAGTTCCAGAAGGCAGCGGCCGAGGTACTGGCCGTTGCAGCATCCGTGATTGAGGGAGTGGATGCCGAGGTAGCAGAGCGCTCTAGTGGCACCAGTCCGCGACACGTAGTGGTCATCAACGCCTTACCTGACAGTTGGAGAAACCTCGCCGAGAATCTCTACTCCGAGCACGCCGTTGATTACTGCTCTATGGTCACCGGAATCCACTGGCCCGAGGGAGATGAGGAGCGGAAGTGGGAGGTGGTCTACCATCTCATGAGAACAGGAGTCAGAGACCCTCCCATTGAGGACGGCATCGTCCGGCCGATTATTGTGGATCCCTCAAAGCTCAGAGGAGCCAGCATCCCTCTCGAGATTGAGATTCACGTCCATATTCCGGACACAACGACTCCATCGGTAGATTCTGTTCAAGACATTTGGATAGGGGCGGATTGGAACGAGAAGGAGACCTGGGACCTCGTTGGCATCGATTTCGATGGCCATCAGGGGATGAGAAGGGTGCTGCAGCCACATGAGACCCCGAAGGGTTACCACCCTCTGCAGAAGCAGCACCATCTCCGATATCACGGCTTCGAAGAGATGTACGATGACGTCCAGGGATTCAAGCGTAAGCCGGCGGACGTTGGCAAGATCAAGTGAGGTGAGAAAATGGCGGAGATGTGGATTTCAATGGGCCCGCAGCACCCCATGACGCACGGCCTATGGACCCTCAAGATCAAAGTCGACGGCGAGACCGTTGTCGACACAGAACCTGATCTCGGCTATATCCACAGAGGCGTGGAGAAAATCTGTGAGGCGCGCGACTTTACTCAAATCACGACTTACTGTGACCGACTCTGCTACGCCAGCGCCAATACGTGGTCTCATGCCTACATCTACGCCGCCGAAGACCTCCTCGAGGTCGAGGTGCCCGAGCGAGCCGAGTACATTCGCTTGGTGGCAGTAGAGCTGCAGCGTATCGCCAGCCACCTGATGTGGCTGGGCGCTTACGGTCCTGACATCGGCAATCTGTCGATCATGGTCTGGTGCCTGCGCGAGCGCGAGATGATGATGGATCTCCTGCAGGAGTTGGGCGGCTCTCGGATGCACTACAACTTCCCCCGCATTGGTGGTGTCAAGCGTGATCTACCTCATGGCTTCGCACAGCGTGCCCGAGCCAAGCTCAAGTTGTTCCTCAACAGGATCCAGGAGTACGAGGCATTGTTTGACGAGAGCACGGTGTTTCTATTGCGCAGCCAAGGAATTGGCTACGCCAAGCCAGAGGAGATGATCAACCACGGAGTATCAGGCCCCAATCTTCGCGCTGGAGGAGTGAACTACGATATCCGCTGGGCTCATCCTTACTCAGTGTACAGTGAACTCGACTGGGTGCCACCTGTTGAACGCTCATCGATTAAGGGAGCTGACTGCTATGATCGCTACAGAGTCAGAGTCGAAGAGATGCGCGTTAGCGCGTCGCTCGTTCTCCAGGCACTAGACAAGATGCCCGGCGGCGCTGAAACCTATCACGAGCCCGGAGATCCAATGATTCTCGCTAAGGCGCCCACTCGAGCCCCAGAGGGGACCACAGGTGCGCATCACTTTGAGGATAGCAGGGGTGAGTCGATGTTCTACATCGCCGGTGGCGGCGAAGGTCGTGGAAAGCAGCCGTACAGAGTGTCGATACGTTCTCCCATGTTCATCACGATTCCATATGCGGCCAAGTGCATGATTGGCTACAAGGTCGCCGACATACCGGCCATCATGGGCTCCTTCGATCCATGCATAGGAGAGACCGACAGGTGATCTGATGGCGAGTAGCGACTGGTTGGATGTGGCGGGATGGTCCGAGGCCTTCTCCGGCTGGTCTATGGACAACGTGCACAACATCCTGCCATCTAGCGATATCGACATGCAGGTGACGATTCCAAATACATGGGCATGGCAGGAACCAATCACTCTAGGTCCGATTTTCAACATGCAGAGCGGATTCGCTAGCATTCAACCCGCTCTTGAGTCCTTCATGCATGCCACCATCATGTGCACAGTTGTCTTCACCACGATGATGCTAACTATGCTGGCCATCCCGTACATCGAGAGGAAATTTATCGGGCGACTGATGGACAGACTCGGTGCCACCACCGCCCTCAGGAGCCTGTGGGTGGGTGAGAGCGGCGTCACCGCTGGTGAGTGGTGGAATCAGTTGCCGTTCGGAATGGGTGCCCCCATCGGTTGGGTGGTGAAAGCTCTCAATTCTAAATGGGGAAACTCGCACGAGCTTGAGACGATTGCGCGAGTCAATAACCGCAGCTATCACGGATACTGGTTTTTGCTTCCCGGCTTTTTCCAGGCCTTCGCTGATTTCATGAAGTTCGCTACTAAGGAACATATCGTACCGAAGAACGCCGACAAGGTGGTCTTCGAGGTCGCCCCGGTAATCATCCTAGCGACCACGATTATGGTGTTCGCATTCATCCCGTTCGGACCACACATTTACGCCGCCAACCCGGAACTCTCACTACTCTTCATGATGGCAATATTCGGGATAGCCCCTCTAGGCGTCTTCTTCGCTGGCTGGGCGTCAAACAACAAGTATACGCTGATTGGGGGGATGCGCTCAGCAGCCCAACTCACTGCTTACGAGATACCTCTCTTGATTACGGTTCTCGGAGTCGCGGTGCTGAGCGGTTCGTTCAACATCATTGAGATCGTCGATTTCCAGATGGGGCAGGACCAAGGTAATGTCTGGAACATCTTCCTGATGCCGCTTGGTGCCCTGCTCTTCCTAGTCACGATGATTGCCGAGGTCGAACGCATCCCGTTCGACATGCCTGAGGCCGAGGCCGAGCTCGTAGAGGGTTGGTGGACCGAGTATGGAGGCATACGCTGGGGATTGATGTTCGCAGCCGAGTACATGCGCTCGTACGCGGCATGCATCCTGTTCGCGCTATTCTTCCTCGGAGGATGGGAAGCACCGTTCCAGCACACGCTATCGGATCTTCCAGCTGTTGGGGGCGTCTTCACAACAGTCTTCTCGCTGACACCAGGTATGATCTGGGTGCTTCTCAAAGCATGGCTGCTGTTCGCTGTCTTCGTCTGGATTCGCGCTTCTCTCCACAGGGTGAGAACCGATCAGATTCTTGAGTTTGGATGGCGTTATCTGCTACCGCTCTCTATGCTTAATCTTGTCATCGCCGTCTTCCTGCGTCTGCAGTTCTGGACTGGCGAGCCATGGGAGCTTTGGGTCCCAGCGGCAGTCACACTGGTCTCAGGGGGGTTGTTCGTTATCCTCGCAATCGATGAGGACAAGGAGGCACTTGAGATTCAGCGGAGGCCGTACAGCACGCAGGCAGTGGTCAAGGCATCACCAGGGAGCCACAGGGAGTAGGAGGTGAGGAGATGAGTTACAGAGCTAATACAGGACACCCTCACGCCACCCCCAACTTCCGTAATCTAGTCATAAGGCCGATGTGGATGACTCTCAAGACCGCATTGAGGACAGTTCCCTTCCTCGGCAAGTTGAGCATCCTGAAGAATAACTACCACGGGAAGCCTGCGGCCATGGTCGACGCTACCACCATGCTCAGGGTTGGCCCAAATCACCCGAGCGTCGGGCAGAGCTTCACCCCCGACCGTGAGACCAGTCAGGTCATGCCGTTTGTCGAGCGACCAGTCACGGTGATGTATCCATACGAGCGCTTGGAGGACTTAGAGCCGTGGCTGTTCGTCCCAGGCAACTACAACGGTCGCATAGGAATCATCTGGGAGACTTGCACCGCTTGCAAGGCATGCGTCAGGGCGTGTCCCAATGACTGCCTGCACATGACTTCCGAGGTCAGGGTCAATGTCCTTGAGCTGGCCGAAGATGAGGATGACTGGCACGGTTACGGCGAAGAGCTGGAGGAGGGAGGCTATGCCGCGAGGGAGAAGGGAGACTACGATGGAATCGCCTCAGGCTTTGACCTCGTAAATGCCCATGCTGACGCCCCTCAGCAGTACGACTTCGCCGAAGTCATTGAACTGACAGGCGACAAGGCGACTGTACGATGGTCGGATGGCTCAGGTATCGAGACCATCGATTCCAGCACTCTCAAGCCAGCCGAGCAGGACATCGTCTCAGGACAGATTGATATCGGCAGGTGCATGTTTTGCGGGTTGTGCGCCGAAGCATGCCCGTTCGAGTCCTTCTTCATGACCAATGAGTACGATGGCATGGCAGAGTTCTCGCGAGAGGAACTCTGGATGGATGCTAGTAGGACTCGAGTTCTTCCTGCAGTCCATCAGGAAAGGGTAGACATGGAACTCGCCAAGCGCGCCAAGAAGGAGCAGAAGAAACGTGACAGGAAGGCTGCAAGGGCGGAGGCCTGATCATGACAATCGATTTTGAGGCCTTGGTGTTCATCATATTGGCTGCGACCGCCATAGGAGGGGCCCTCGGATGCGTCTACGCTCGGCGCGTCGCGCATTCACTACTCTCACTGATGATGACCTTCTTTGCCGTCGCTGGGGTTTTCGTGTTGGCCAGTGCAGAGATGCTGGCGGCTATTCAGATTCTGGTCTATCTGGGCTCAGTAATGCTCGTGGTCCAGTTTGGCGTCATGCTGACGCGTAAGCAGATACAGGAGGATGCCTGAATGAGGGGTCTTTCCGCACTCGCCCAGTTAGGCGTCCTCGCCTTCATGCTCATACTTCTCTCTGAGATTATGTCTCACTCGATGTGGGGTGGAGAGGGAAACCCCCCCTCAACTCTTGACTTCGCAGTGGCTCTGTTCGGCGAGTGGTGGTTGGCCACTGTGGTTCTTGGGGCCCTCCTCTCGATGGCGATGATTGGCTCCTCATATCTCGTTCGCGATGAACGCCTCGTCAATCTGATATGGGACCTGGAGGGGGACCAGTGATTGAGGCCAGTTGGATAGTCGGGCTAGGCGTCATCCTGTTCAGCATCGGTCTGCTTGGGGCGTTCACCCGCAAGAACGGCATCGTGGTGCTGATGTGCATTGAGGTGATGCTGAACGCGGCAAACCTGAACTTCGTGGCTGGAGCCAGCCATTACAGCGATGTCGATGGGTGGGTGTTCACCGCCATCGCCATCGCCATCGCTGCAGCTGAGGTGGCGATTGGACTGGCCATCCTGCTTTCACTCTACAGCACTCAGGAAACAATCTCCCTGGACGAGGCGAACATCCTGAGGAACTGAGGTGAGAGAGTGAGCGACACGAAGAACGAATGGGAGCTTCTAGTTCCGATTATACCCTTCCTACTAGTCGTCCCATACCTCAAATTCTTGGCCGGCTGGGAATCGGTCGAGGCCGCCTTCCTCATTGTAGTCGTGCCTCTACTGACCTTCCCCGTTATACTGGTTCTCGGGCAGGTGTACAACGGCAATGAGACTTGGAAGAACCGCTACAAGGAGGGCGGTATATTCGGGCTTGGCGCACTCGCACTCGCTCTCAGCATTGCCATCTGGATCATCTACGACTACATCGTAGGGTCCGCCCACTTCGAAGCTCACTCCGTGGTCAACCCGTTCTCGTGGCTGACCTTCGATGTCATCGAGCAGTCAGGCACGCAGTGGGAGCTCAGTACGGGCTTCGCCGACATTGGAGTTGGAGTTTGGATAGATTCGGTCACCCTGATGCTGCTATTCGTAGCAACCTTCCTGTGCTTCCTAATATGCTGGTTCAGCCTCGGCTACATGAACACGGACAAGATCAACGAAGACAGCAACCATCGCTTCTACGGGGTGTTTGTGCTGTTCGCCATCGGCATGTTCGGGATGGTTCTGGCTGACAATTTCCTGTGGCTGTTCATTTTCTGGGAGATAATGGGACTGTGTTCCTACCTGCTCATCGGTTTCTACTACTGGAAGGAAAGTGCTGCCTATGCCGCCAAGAAGGCATTCCTGACCACCCGCGTGGGCGACGTGTTCCTAATGGTCGGTCTCCTGATACTCTACGGCATCTACGGTTCACTCGAGTTCGCCGTAATCTTCGAAGACCCGTCCACAGGAGTTGGCGGGGCTCTGGTTGATTCGGGAGAGTTGTTCTGGGCTCTGTTGATGTTGTTCATCGGAGCAGTGGGTAAGTCAGCCCAGTTTCCGCTCCATGTATGGCTACCTGACGCCATGGAGGGACCGACCCCGGTGTCCGCACTCATTCACGCTGCGACCATGGTGAACGCAGGCCTCTATCTTGTAGTTCGTATGGTGCCTTTCGTCGATGTCCACGTTAACGGCGTCGCTGGGTTGGAAAATTTCGCTCTGATTGTCGCTTGGATAGGCGGCATCACTGCGTTCATGGCAGCAGCCATAGCATTCGTGCAGAACGACATCAAGAAAGTCCTCGCATATTCAACAATGAGCCAGTTGGCCTACATCTTCACTGGATTGGGTGCTGGCCTGTTGTTCCTCAATATCGGCGAACATCACGCGGGCTACTTCGTCATCGGGGCCTCGATGTTTCACTTGTTCAACCACGCCATGGCCAAGGGCATGCTCTTCATGGCCAGTGGTTCGGTCATCCACGAGGTGCATCACGCGCACGACCACGTGCGCGAGCTTAGTGAGAAGTACAGCACCAACGAGGGTGACGACCACGGTGACTTCGACCCGCAGGACATGCGCATCATGGGAGGTCTCGCTGCTAGGATGCCAGTCACTGCCACAGCCATGATGTTCGGATCGATGTCCATCATAGGTATCCCCCTCATCGGCGGCTTCTGGTCCAAGGAAGGCATCATCGCTGAAACTTGGAAGGCCTGCCTGGAAGAGGAGCCACTGATGTTCGTCCCGGCCCTGTTGGTGCTGGCAACTGCAGGGATGACCGGCTTCTACATGACTCGGATGTGGCTGATGACCTTCGCTGGCCCACCAAAGAGCGAGGTTGTCGGACATGTCCACGAAGCGACACCGTGGATCAAGGAGCCGTTGATCGTACTCTCCATCATTACCGCAATTGGGGGTTTCGCACTCGCTCTTTTCGGTGCGGCAGATTATCTAGGCGATCCTGAGTACGACCACCTCTCCTTCCATGGAATCCTCGACACGCTAGAACACGCCTTCTTGCCCGAAGATATCAATCTCAGGTTGGTTGGCTGGACTACCATACTCATCGCCATGGTCATCGGTCCTGTGATGGCCTCACGAATTCACGGCGGCAGGCTAATCGATGGTGTTGAGGCAAGTCCGCTAGTTTCTTGGCTAGTCAATCTGTCAAGCAGGTTTGGTTCTCAAGACGTTTCCGAACTAGCGAATTCCCAGCTTGCCGAGGCACTCCAGAGGAGGCTATACTTCGACGATCTCTACGAGATGACCCTTGCCAAGACGGCGATACCTCTCGCCGGACTCTCAGCTTGGTTCGACAAGAACGTCATTGACGGCGTAATCAAGCAGATTGAGTCCAACTCCTCAACAGGCTCGTTGCAAGTTAGAAGAATCACCACTGGCAGCGCTCGTGACTACATCCTGATGGCTGCGGTCGGAATGCTCTCCATCTTCGCACTAGTGTGGGGGGTGAGCGCTTGATAGACGACCCCCTGTCAGTAATCACCCTCGTCCCATTGGCTATGGGACTAATCTTGATGATACTCCCGAGAGTTCTACCGAATTCATTTGCAGAGGGGCTGATACAGGTTTCAAGGAATATCAGCATGGGCGTCGCCCTCGCCATAGCCACTATCGCGACCATGCTGTTCCTTGGACAGGTAGGCAGCATCGACTGGACTAACATCACACAAGGCGGATACGTGCTCCAGAATGAAGCGGTTGACCTCATTCCCGCCATCGGCGTTACTTGGAAGGTTGGGGCGGACGCTCTTTCCTTCCCGATGATCTGGCTGACTGCCATCCTCATACCAATCTCGATGCTGGTCGAGTGGGATGCCAAGCGAGCCCATCTCTTCTTCCCACTGCTGTTGATAATGGAGGGCGCCCTACTAGGCGTATTCGTCGTTCTCGACCTGTTCGTGTTCTACGTGTTCTGGGAGTTGACCCTGATTCCGATGTTCCTCCTGATTCTACTCTGGGGCGGTGAGGATCGGCGCTACGCGGCGATGAAGTTCTTCATCTACACATTCACAGCCAGTGTCTTCATGCTCATCGGAATTCTCGTGATGTACTTCCATACAGAAGCTATCGCAGGTCTGGGAAGTCTGTCCGGCCATCACTTTGACCTCATCGCCATGACCGCTCAGGAGAACCTGATTCCGAACGAGGGGCTGAGGCACTTTGTCTGGCTTCTCCTGTTAATTGGATTCGCCACCAAAATGCCCAGCGTACCTGTGCATACCTGGCTGCCTGACGCCCACGTCCAGGCTCCAACGGCAGGCTCGATGCTGCTGGCCGGAGTGATGTTGAAGATGGGAGCTTATGGATTCCTGAGAATCTCAGTCACAGTATTCCCCGAGTCCACCATAGAGTTCGTGCCCCTGCTGATTTTCCTCGGGATGGTCAGCCTCGTATACGGCGCATGGGTGTGCATGGGGCAGACCAACCTCAAGCGAATGGTCGCCTATTCCTCAGTCTCCCACATGGGTCTGATTTTCCTCGGCATTGCCACTATGCAGCCGCTGGGTATCGCTGGTGCACTGTTCATGATGTTCGCTCACGGAATAATCAGCCCACTGCTGTTCGCTGTGGCTGGGGCGTTCAAGCATCACTATCATACTCTGGAAATCGGATCGATGCGTGGCATCGCACACCACAGCCCCTGGCTGGCTGCCCATATGATGATTGGCTGGATGGCCAGTCTCGGACTACCCCTCCTAGCTGGCTTCGTCGCTGAAATCGCCATATTGATTGCATTCTGGATGACCTACGGATGGCTGGTTCTGCTACCTGCGCTAACTCTGATTGTCACCGCAGCCTACTACCTGAATTCGATGCAGAGGACCATCTTCGAGTCAAACGATCCGGAGCATGGTATCCTTCCGGATACCTTGCACGGCGAAGATCCCAGTGACCTGACCTGGCACGAGAACGCCGGTATGCTGACCCTCGCAGCGATGACGGCGCTGTTCGGTATCATGCCATTCATCTTCTGGGACATGATGTCAGACTGGAGTTCCGGATTCGTCATCGACACCATGATTGAAGCCATGCAGGCACAGGAGTGGAGTCCATGAGTTCGATAATCAACGACATGGACTCGGCCACTGCCCAGCTTATCCTGCCCGAGTTACTGATGCTTGGCGGCATCATCGTGATGATACTTGTCCCGAACTTCGGGGATGCGACGATGCGAATTCCATTGACGAAGATTCGAATTCCGATTTTGATTGGCGGCACTAGGTTCGCTACTACCAACAATCCAAAACTCCCGAATCAGATAGCGACGACCACCCTCGCCCTAGCTTTCATGACTTCCTTACTCTTCCTAAGCGAAGAAGGCGATATAGGCAACTTGCTGCACGTGGACGAGTTCAGTAGGGTGTTCGCCCTTGTGTTCTCCGCCGCACTCCTGCTTGCCTCTTTGGCGTCTACTGCCCGACTGCCTGCTAGGCCAAAGGCCTCGGCTCCATTCGATACGGATTCTACTGTCATCTCTGATGCCAAGATCAACGCGCTGATAGACAACCGACGACAGGTCGATTTCTACATCCTACTGCTCACTACAGGGCTCGGAATGAGCCTGATGGCGATGGCGACTAATCTGTTCATGCTGTTCGTGTGCCTTGAGCTCGCATCACTGTCATCCTACATTCTTGTGGCCTTCCACAAGGAGACTGATGTTGGCGGTGAGGCCGGCACGAAATACTTCATTGTCGGCTCAGTGGTCTCGGCGATTGGCATCTATGGGATGTCGCTGCTGTACTTGTGGAACGGTAACCTCGACATGACCGATTTGGCGACCTCATGGGATGCGATGGAAGGAATGGACCCGTTGGCGACTATCGGCGTCGGCTTGATGCTCGTCGCTTTCGGTTTCAAGGTCGGGGCCGCTCCGTTCCATCTGGCTGTGCCTGATGCCTACGCTGGAGCATCTTCTCCGGTCGCTGGAGTATTGGCAACGGCTTCGAAGGCGATGGGTTTCGTCGCCCTCATACGACTCCTACTGGTGGTCACGATGCCTTCAGAGGGGCAGGCTTTCTGGTTCCTCGCACTGTCTATAATTGCCGTGGTGACGATGACTTGGGGCAACCTTGCAGCGCTAACCAGTGACAATCCGAAGCGGGTACTAGCCTATTCTAGCGTGGCTCACGCAGGATACATGCTCGCAGCCATCGCTGCAACCGGCTCCGGATTATCCGATTCAGACACGTCCGCTCTTATCGTCACCGCTGTGGTATTCCATCTCGTCGTGCTTGTGCTGTTCAAGATGGGTGCCTTCCTAATCCTCTCGATGCTCGAGGCAGAGGGAAAGGGCCACAGGATGGAGGATCTGCATGGGATGGGCCGACGCGATCCTGTGATCGCCGCATCGATGTTTGTGTTCATGCTCTCTCTCGCCGGAGTTCCACCACTCTCCGGGTTTCTCTCAAAATTACTGATGATTAACGGGATAGTCAACGTATCAGCCGGCAGCGGTTCTGCATCAGCGTCCACCGCACTCTCATGGGCACAGGGGGTGGATCCGGTGTTCTGGCTCGCAGTCGCCATCGTACTGAACAGCGCACTGTCACTGTTCTACTACCTCAGAATCGTCTTGGTCATGTTCTTTGAGTCTCCAGCCACGGAGAACCCCCTCAAACGCGCCCCATCTTTGAGGATGGCCATCATCGCATGTGCCGTGCTGACACTGCTCTTCGGCATTGGTCCGCTGAGCAACTCGCTGCTCGACATGGTAGGCTCTGCAGTCGACTCCTTTATGGGCAGTTGATTAGATATGCTCAACTTCACATAGGGGACTATCGACGCAGCCTCATGGCTCGTAGGGAAGAGAAGGTCGACACAGAGCTTCTGGCTCGGCTGGAATCCGGCGGCGACCGCATTCGCGTCCCCCTTCCAAAACGGAAGGTGAACGAGATGTTTGCAATCGCCGATCAGATACTCGGTGGACGCAGGGTCAGAGCAGTCTGCGAGGATGGCGAAAGCCGCCTCGCTCGCATCCCGGGCAAGATGCGACGCCGGCAGTGGGTGCGCGAGGGTGATCTCATCGTGGTCCAACCTTGGGACTTCCAGGATGAGAAGGCAAACGTATGCATGCGCTATACCAAGACCCAATCTCTCTACCTCTCTAGGAAGGGTGTGCTCCCTGAGATAGTGGATCTGTTTGGCATGTCCGATCTTGAAGGAGTGAGAAGTATCGACATCGAGACTGCGGCCGAAGAGGAGTCGCCAGAGAAAGAGTCCAAACCGCAGGTCTCAGAAATCACCGAGTCCGAGTCCGAAACCACTCCGGACCAAGCTCCTGAGGATGACATAGATTCGTTCTTTGGGTGAGAGCATGTCGGATGAGATGGACGACTTTCCAGAACTCGACGCCTTGATGCGAGCAGAGAAGAAGCACGACTGGATGTCTGAGCCGCGCTTCAAGCGGATGTTCGACGATATTGAGGACGGTCTGCAAGGAGTCCTCGGTAAGGGGAGATACGAGTGGGTCGATAGACGGGTTTTCGATCAGGTCTTCGACCGCTCTACGCTGCTGGCGGTTCACAAGCTGATGCAGAAGGGGAAGATTGAGACAATTGACTACCCAATAGCCAGAGGCAAGGAAGCGCATGTTTTCCACGCTACCACCAATCACGGCCCAGTAGCCGTCAAGATATTCCACACAACCAATGCGGTATTCAAGGGTCTGGCAAAGTACATCGACGGTGATCCGAGGTTCTCAGGCCTGTCACGCAGGCACCGCGAACTGGTAAACATCTGGGTGCGCAAGGAGCTACGAAATCTCAAGCGCATGCGCAAGCATGGACTACGGGTCCCGGAGCCGCTTGATAGCCTGAAGAATGTCCTCGTAATGGAATATATCGGCGACGAGAGGGGAGCCAGTCCTCGACTCAAGGACATCACCATCGATAAGCCATACGAGGTCTTCGAGGACCTGCTCGAGTTCGTAGCGATTAACTGGCAGACATGTGATCTCGTGCACGCCGACTTCAGCGAATACAACGTCCTCTGGCTCGACGGAGAGCCATGGGTCATCGATGTCGGTCAGAGCGTAACCCGACAGCACCCCAGTTCAGATGAGTTCCTAATCAGGGACGTAACTAGACTAGTCGATTGGATAAATCGACAGGGGCACAACGTCGACCTAGCTGAAAGTTTAGCTAGAGTGCTCGATGATCCAGTTCCCTCTCTCCCTTCGCTCTCGGGCGGAGATTAAAACAGGGCGGCGGGTCGACCGCAGTCGTGGAGCATCTGGCACGTATCCCGCAGGACCGCATTGCGGTGCTGATAGGCAAGGGCGGTGAGACCCGCCGTATGCTTGAAGAAGCGTGCGGAGCAACACTTGAGATTGACTCAAAGAATGGTGAAGTAATGGCCGACTGGGGAGAGGGTAGTGTAGATCCAATCGTCCGAATGAAGATGCCCGATGTCATAGTGGCTATCGGTCGCGGACTGGCTCCAAAGCGAGCCGTACAGCTGATTCAGGACGAGGTTTTTCTCAAGATGTACGACATCCGTGAGTGGGTAGGCAAGCAACCCAATCAAACCCGTAGGATGAGGAGCAGACTGATTGGCAGAAACGGCCGTATCCGCAGTCTGATAGAGGAGATTTCCCGTTGTGAGTTGGCGATATACGGATCTACGGTACTGGTCATCGGAGACGAGGACGGACTCGCTCTAGCCGCACCCGCAATCGAAGGTATCCTGCGCGGCTCCGAACACAGCACTATCCTGCACGGTCTCGAGCAAGACCGCAAGCGCCAGAGACTACGCTCTCGCAGGCTCGAGAGTTATGAGGGACACAGTACCGACGAGTCTTCAACCTTCGAGACACTGGTTCCGGGACTGGCAGAGGCACGTAGACGCAGGGAGCGCCGTTTCAAGGACTCACAGGTCGACCCCGAAGACGAAGAGGAAGTTAGCAGCATGCTGGATCTCGCAGATGACGAGGAAATTGTCTACGAGGAAGAGTGACTCACACCGCCATGCATAAGCGTAGCGCGCTTCACGGAATACCGTGTCTAATCCTCTCGAGGAGATGTATGACTACGAGGAGTGGGCCATCAAAGCCCTGCTTCTTGTCGCCGGACTGGTCTTCGGTGGTATCGTACTGAATTTCCTAAGTGTGGAAAACCCC
>DAGM01000044.1 GCA_002495735.1 Euryarchaeota archaeon UBA54 | reverse complement strand
TAGGACTGCCGGTGTCAGAATCATGCTTGCAATTAGTGACAATCCAATCATAACCGCACAGAACAGCCCGAAGGTGGAAAAGAATCCCATCTTGGACTGGTTGATTACCATGAACCCGGCAATGTCCGATACTGCAGATCCGAAGAGCGCGAGGCCCGAGGCGCTGCCAACGGCAGCCAGTGAGAGGTGTGGTGTCGCTCCCTTCTCACGCTCCTCGCGATACCTCTCGATGAGGTGGATGACGTAGTCTATACCCACTCCGAGGGACATTGCTGCGATAGCCACGGTGACCATGTTGAGCCCGTATCCGGCCAACTCAACCATGGCGTACAGCCAGATGATTACGACGAAGATAGGCCCGGTGGTGACTGTAGCGATGAAGAAAGGAAGGGTTCCCCAGAGGATAGAAAGGACAAGTGCGAGGACTGCGAAGAAGGCTGCGTAACCTGCCCCTAACATGAGATAGGTAAGCACCCCAGTAATCACAACTGTCGACCCCACTCTGCGAGTAAAGTCAGCACGATTCTGCATGCCTTCCTGCCATCGCTGCCTCACCGAGGTCTCCTCCCGGAAGCCCCACCACAAGGTGATTGTGCAGAGTACGACACCAAGAAGCAGGGTGCCCTGCATCTCATCCTGCATCGAGTCAGCGGCGACGAATCTGATGACGGGTTCGCCGGTAGGAATAGCCCATGTGACAGGGTACTGATCGTCTGCCGAAGAAATATCACCTTGCTCCCTGAGTGGATTCCGAGCGAGCTCCTGCAATGGAGCCATGTCATCCTCCAATTGAGCCAAAGCCGGCTCGACCAAGGCAAACTGCTCTGGACTGGAAATTCCAAATCGAATCGAAGCTCGGATGTACTGCGGAGTCTCACCTGAGGTGGTGAGCCATGGGTGCTCGTAGTCCAGATCTTCGGCTACTTGGATGTACTCAGCGACTATGGTAGGCGGCATCGATGGATATCCTCCGCTCTCAGGAACTCCCCTAGTCAGCACAAAGCCGTAAAGGAAGATCAAGCACTCCCTGTCACCCAGCGAAGGCAGACCTAGGAAATCCCTGTCACAACCGACCCCTCCATCCTCGACCGAAGGGTCCCAGCCCGCCGCGACGAAAGGGGTGTTGTTCCAAGCCATCGCCGCCTTGGCAAATCCTAGTATGCCGTCAATGGCTAGTATTTCCACCTCCCCAGTGGGAAGACGAGAGAGTTGGTTCGAATCCTCCGGCCCATGCGAGTTCACATTGTTGCGTAGTTCCCCAATGGCGGCTATCACCTTAGGATTCGCTATATCTCCCTCAAGTAAGATGAAACCGGGTTCGCCCTCGTCACTGAAGCGCTCGTTTACCAAGCCAATTCCAACCGCGAGGTCGGATTCGCTCTCGATGAAATCCTCAACCTGGAAGTCTCCTTCCAGTGAGAGCATCATCGGAACGGCCATCGCAGTAATCAAGATGGCCAGTGCGGCGACCATTGGGGCATGCCTAGCTGAATTGGTGGTGACTGCGGCTAGCCAAGACTCCGGCACCATGTGTACGATGCCATCCTTCTCATCCTGCAGTTTACCCTTCGATTCCATCCACAAATCGAAGTCGTAGCGGACCAGAGGGACCCAGAGGCCAGTGAGGATGAATGCGGAAAGCACTCCGAGACCTGCCTCTATGCCGAAAGAGCGGAGGGCAGCGATGTTCGAAGTCATATTGGCCATGAAGGCGACGATGGTGGTCGTTGAGGTCAGAAGAATAGCCCGGCCGACTCTGCTTAACGAGGTGTGGGCTGCCAATTCGGGATTGGCTCCTTCTCTCCTCTCTTCCTTGTACCTGTGCAGAGCGTGCAGACTGTCGTCTATACCCAAGGCGAGTACTAAGATTGGCAGGAGGTTGGAGAACTGTGAGCGGAATATCACTTCCATCCCGTATCTCTGACCGAAGATGATTGCCCATCCAATCAATCCCTGCATCCACATCAGTGACAATACCAGACCAACCACGACTATGGCCACATCCGATACTCTCCTGAGACTGAGCCACAGCAGAATGACCACCACCAGTGTCATGATCAAAATCAGATGAGCGCTAGAGAGCAATTCTCTGTTTATCTCGACATTTACGCCCTCAGCAAACATCAGAGTGACGACCATTTCATCAGTGGATCTCAAATCCTCCTCGAGGGCCAAGTAGAGCCATTCCATCGAGCAGAGTTCCTCGCCCGCTAGAGCCCTCTCACGGCATTGCTCAACCGAGTTGTGTATCGGTTTGGTCTCAAATGTGACTCCATCCCGCTCGTATCCGGAATCCGAATCGGAACTGGAGTTCAACCACGAGAATGACCAGCCGTTGCTCTGCATGGCCTCTCTGTCGAAGTTAATGAGTAACCACGCAGAAGATGCTGACCAACGCCCTGGGCCCCATTCCTCCGCAGTGATGGTTCCGTCCGCGAGGAGTTGGTGATTGTAAGGTCCGAGAACCGGACTTGATGGGTCTGGGGTGAATCCGCGATCCTTGGACAGGAGTCTGAGGAAAGCTCCTGAACTGTAATTGGCCAACCTGTGTGCAGCCAGGTCGATGTGAGCCTGAGTGAGGTTCTCGTCATCGAATGACAGGCACTCAAGGACACCGCAGTCGACCCAGTCAGTGGACGGCGGGGCCATAGTCAGGGTCTCGGGGTCGATTCTGGGGCTAGTCAAAGCTGATTGACCCGACATGAATGCCCTGAAGTCGGTAGCAAGGTCGAGTATGCCGACCACGGACTCACCGGTGATCTGGGATGCGAACAAGAGGTAAAACTCGGAGATTTCGTGCTGCCTCAGGTACTCAGCCTTAGCATCAATCTCTCTCAGCACGGTGAGGTTGAGTACCCCTCCCTCGAGGTCGGTCACCCCTAGGCCATGACCAGTGTAGTCGGCAATCATCGTGACATCGGAGTCCGGCTCTCCGAAGTGACTCGGGTCACGAATGAAGATTCCAAAGGCCCCGATTCCTCCAGCCGATGAGAACTCCTCCATGAGGACCTCGTTTGCGTCGAGCTCTGGCGACTCCATGTCGTAGGACTCTATGTCGATTGGACTGAACGTGGCTGAGATTCCGGGAAGCATCAGCATGGACAGTAGGATGACGACGATGTGTGCCTGCCTGCGTCTCGGTAAGAGGAAGTCAGCGACGTGGGCGAAGTCGCGCATGTTGAGGGCCGCAGAAGACGGGTATTTGACAGGTTGTGCGCGGTTCACAGCCCGCTGTCTCTGAGTCTCTCCAGCGCTTTGCGCTGGGATTTGTTCAGGGTATTGGGTTCGGCCAAGATAAACTCGATGTCAAGTGGTCCGCCGGAGTGGCCGTGACCCTGCAGCCTCCTGCGGTCACCGATGCGAGTGCCTTCAGGCACATCGATTTGCACCCTCTTCCCGACTGGTGTAGAGATCCGCACCTTCCCGCCTAGAAGCAGTGTCGTGACCGGTACTGGGACCTCCTGAACCAACCTGCCTTCCTCCCAGCGCCGCCCCTCCTGAGCATCCAGCCTCAGGGTAATCAGCAGGTCTCCCGGTTCTCCCTCAGGATGCTCGTGCCCCATGCCCTTGAGGCGGAGTGACTGACCGTGCTCGGCATTGGGTGGGACCTTCACGGTGAGTGTGCTGCCCTTGGTCTGAACTCCCGTGCCATTACACGGTGCGCAGCGCCGTGACTTTCCGAAACTCGAGCCTTTGCACTTCTCGCAGCGCCTTAGCCTGCGGTGGCTGAATTTCACCTTGGTTCCCTGCGAGGCTTGCTCGAGCGAGATGTCGAGTCCTGCCTCGATGTCTGCCCCCCTTGTTGGCTGTGCGGGCTCGATGGGAGGGGCTTGGGCCTGACTGCCAAAGCCACGTGAGGACCTCGTATCGAAGCCTCCTGAGGCGCCTCTCCCTCCCATGAACTGCGAGATAATGTCACCTAAATCGGCGCCTCCGGAGCCTCCTCCAAACGGGCTGCTCTGGAAGCCTCCTCCGGCGAACATATCCTCCATGCGCCTGCGCTGGTCGTACTCCCTGCGTTCCTCAGCAGTTCCGACATTCTCGTAGGCAGCCTGTATCGCCTTGAAGCGTTCCTCGGCCGCTGCGTCGTCCGGGTTCCTGTCAGGGTGGTACTGCCGGGCGAGTTTGCGGTAGGCCCGCTTAATCTCGGCATCACTGGCGTCACTGGAGACGCCTAGGACTCGGTAGGGGTCCTCGGCCATCGGTGCGCCTCGGTAGAAGGAGAGTCTTCAACCTGCTTAATTCGGCAGCGATGCGATAATGGGATTGTAGGTGTTGGAAGCGCCATGGCGGTCGGATGGGCGGTGTTCCGCAACTATGTCGGGCATGCCAAGGAGATCTACGGCGACATCACCGACTACCCCCGCTTCTTCCTGATGCCGCCAACCGCTCTGGTCGAGGCTGATGAGAATGGAAACAATGTTGTCGCTCTGAGCTCAGCCGAGGATCACATTGACCACGAGGTGGAACTAGTCATCCGGCTCGGCGAGGA
>DAGM01000063.1 GCA_002495735.1 Euryarchaeota archaeon UBA54 | reverse complement strand
CGGCGCGCATCGAACTCAAACTCGAGACTACTTGGAGAGAGTATGGTCACGTCGAAGTTCCTTGACCTCAAGTCGCGGACTGCATTAACTACCGTCGGGTCATCCTCGAGAGGACTCATGATAATCACCGGACTACCTCGGTTGATGTGAGGCATGATACGATCAGTCACCACCTTCAGAGGGGTGTTTCCCTTTGCCATGGCGCCTGCTAGTTTGGTGAGCAGCACATACAGCTGCTTCTTGCCAGTGTCTCGATCTACCGATACGATCTCGTCGCCATAAGTCACCAGCCCGACCGAGTCACGCCGAGACAGGAAGTACTGAGAGAGGCTGGCGGCAGCCCTAGTGCTGAAGACGAGAGAGTTGCGGCTCACTGGGCCAGTCTCAGCAACGCTTCTGCTGTCAACAATCAGTATGATGTCGCTGACCGCGTCACGCTCAAACTCGTTGACCATCATCTTGCCAGCGCTGCGAGCGGTCGCATTCCAGTTGACCTTCTTCATCGGGTCTCCCGGAACGTACTCCCTCAGGTTGTAGAAGTTTGAACCCTCGCCAGGGTTTCGTATGTTCACAGCGCCAGTGAAAATCTTTGGCACCCTACTCTTGATCATAGCGTCCTTGATATCCTCCATTTTAGGGAAGACTAGGAAGTCGTCATACAGATGAATCTCGCGTTCGTTATGGAACAATCCAAAGGCATCCTGGACCCGGATACATACTGGTCCAATTGTGTAGAATCCCCTGAGAGGGGTCTCAATCGTGTATGAGATCTCGGTCTCGCGTTGAGGTCCGAGTTCCATAAGTACGTAGTTCGCACCCTTCTTGATGCGCATTACCTCTGGTACTCGGTCTCTGACCTCCAGAACCTTGGAGAGATTAGAGCGATTCTGGATTCGCAAGGTGACATCGATTTCACCGTCCTCGAAAATCCTCACAGAGGATACCCGACGAAGCGCCGAAATTGTGTGCAGCTGGATTCCCTCGTCTGAATCGGCATCATCCATTCTTCTGCCAGATGAAGCCACATCGGCATGTGAGGTGCGGAATGCCGCCCACGTCAGGAATGATAGCAGTACCACAGCTACTGTCACCAATTGTGTGTTGCGCAGGACGAGACCAAGCAGATACAGAGCGATGGCCAGCGCTGCGAACATTGCTGACTTCCTGCTCCATGCCACGCCCATTCACCTCCTGCTTAGGATACCTGTGCGTTTTATTTAGACAGTCGGGACCTGGACCTGGCGGAGAATGTCTTGAACGACCTCTCCACTCTCTAGGCCCTTGATTTGATGCTCAGGCTTCAGAATCAGCCTGTGAGCGATAGCCAACTCTGCAACCGATTTCACATCATCAGGCGTAACGAAGTCGCGACCGCGCATTGCTGCAGCGGACCGGCCTGTCTTGAGCAGTGCCTGAGAACCTCTCGGCGAGGAACCAACTAGGACCCGTGGGTCTTCGCGAGTTCGGGCTACAATCTCGACCATGTACAGTCTGATTGCGGGGTCGACGTAGACTTCCTCGATAGCCTGCTGCATTGCGACAACTCGGGCTGGATCAGTGATGATCTCAACTTCCACAGCGTCCTTCTTCCGGGCGATACGTCGGTTGAGAATCTCGACCTCATCAGCGCGGTCGGGATAACCAACGCTCATCTTCATCATGAAACGGTCGAGCTGAGCCTCAGGCAGTGGGTATGTACCCTCTTGCTCGACAGGGTTCTGAGTCGCCATAGTCAGGAATGGTGCGGGCAACTTGTGAGTAACCACGCCAACCGTGACTTGCAACTCCTGCATCGCTTCCAGAAGGGCCGCTTGGGTCTTTGGGGGCGCTCTGTTAATCTCGTCAGAGAGCAGCAGGTTACAGAAAATCGGTCCTGGCTTGAACGTGAACTCGCCCTTCTTGGCGTCGTAGATGTTAGTTCCAGTGATGTCCGCAGGGAGCAGGTCAGGCGTGAATTGAACACGCTTGAAGTCGCATCCTAAGGCGTCAGCGAAGGTATTCGTCATCAGGGTCTTGGCAAGTCCAGGGTAATCTTCGAACAGCAGGTTGCCGTTCGAGAGGATATTTACCATGACGTTGTCGATAACGTGCGCCTTCCCGATGATTACCTTCTGCACCTCGGTGCTGATGGCTCCTCCGATTGCGGCGACAGCAGTCAACTTGGCACTCATCTTCTTCTTGCCGCGAACCTTCTCGGCCTTCTCCGCGTAACCCTTCGAGACACCGTCTGGAGGGGCGCTTTCCTTTTTCTTCTCGGCTGGTGGTGTTGCATTCATTTTTCCATCTCTCCTTTTTTTAATTGCTCTTACCCCACCGTCTGATCGCCTGCATTAGCTTTCGCAGTTCTTGGGGGGAATAGGTCTTACTCTTACTGTATGCCAGTTCGACGAGCCGCGGATCGCCGATCATCGATTGAATCTCCGATGGTGGCTTCGACGCCATCTGATCTCTAGTGAAATCGTGATGCACTCTAATCTTGGTGAATAGAGCTTGCTGGACTCGCAGGCGATAGGTACCGGGGTCAAGTTTCGTTGGACGCTGGTTGAATCTGGTCAGATCGAAGACATGTCGCCAGTTCTCCTTCTCAGGCACCACCATCATTGCGACCAGTAGGAGCAGGCCTACGTTCAGGACCACTAGCCACTTCAGGAAGTTGTTAGAAGTAAGTAGGACAACTGTCCCCATGCTCTCCACGAAAGGTGCCGATATGAGTCCGGTGATATGACGACTCTCATCGAACACTACTTGGAAGTTCGATACATCATTCCTGACCTCACCTGAAAGATCGAGATTGTCGTGTTCCATCATCGAGTGAATTAGCAGTTTGTAGTACACCTCGTTGCCTCGCCACTCATTGTTGTCGTGAATTTCCTGCATCCAGCAACTCCCTATGACTCCCTCACAGGTAGGACTTGAACCCTCTTCCACAGCTACTGGAAGAGTCCATAGGCGATTAGAGAAAGCTTCCTCATCCGATACGAAGACTATGCTCCCAGTGACCTTAATCTCGCCTATGTCCCCTCCGACCAGTCCCCCCTGTCCTACGCGTACCCGATCGTAGGCACTGATATTGGGGTAGTTGAAACGGACCATCAGTGAGAGGTCTCCAGGGGCTGGATTCAGAGGATTGCTCGCATCTCCGTCCCCCATCAGGTCGATGAACGCCGAAGAGGATGCTCTAGAGAGGATACTGACATCCCGCTCGTCGGGGTGCGTGACGTCCCTGAGGGAAGGCTCAAATTTCATTCCGGTAGGTGAGCGAAACATCACAGGAATCCTGCAGGAGTCCGGGTTTTGGTTGACTATCTGAAAATCCGAGCAGCCTTTGCTCGCGGCTCCGGCTTGCATCTCGTTTACATCCTCATCGACGGCTGCGACACTCCACACGTTCTGCCAGGAAGGGTAGCATGGGCTCGGCTCGCAATCGTATTCAAGCCAGTGCTGATTCTCGTCGTTCAACGGATCACCGAAGAAGGTCACACCGAACTTGGTAGCCAGTCTGTTGGCGTTAGTTCCATCGGCTGCTACGATGACTTTGCCCCCTTTCTCTGTGACGAAATCGTAGATAGCATCGGCCTCGGTCTCGTCTATAGGCTTCTCTGGGGCTATGATTAGGAGCATGGTCCTGTGTGGGTCTTTCCAGTCATTGACAAGCATGGGTGTTGACATGGTGTTGGCGATGAAATAACCATCACCTCCGTCATCGAGGCTGCTGCGCATAGCCGAGAGTTGGTAGAGCTCCTCCTCTTCATACGCCGAGTAGGCGGTGGATTTGCCCATGACGAAAAGCATCGGAAGCAGCAGCAGCAGAACTACAGTAGTGGCGATGGCGCCGATGATGTAAGTGGCAAATTGAACATCCTGTTTATTTTCATCAGCCATCGGGGAACCTCCATTTCATCTATCGTAATACCTAGACAGCACCTACGGTGCTTCCGCGAGCATCATTTCACAGTTATATGTTGCTCATCGAAGTTCATGTCTCTGGCCGGATTCTTGTACGTCCAGTGTTGTTTCTGCACTCTCTCTATCTTCTCTTATTGAGTGCAAAGAGGGGAATTATTAGAATCTTCTAGGAGCCGCTAGTGAAGCGATAGCCAAGGCACAAATCAGAGTCGCGATTCCTGGTGCTGGGAGGCTGGAACTAACAATTTCTACCGGATTGTTAGTATCTTCTGGATCATTGTTCTCCTCGTCGGCAACGAGAGGAGGCTCCACAGTCACCGTGGTATCATCATCGGCTATCTCAGAACCTCCAGAGTTCATCGCCCCGTTGGAGGAGACAGAGACTTCAATCTTGCAGTTTCTGCGAGGATGGCTCTCTGATGCCGTTGCAATCAGATTCTCCTCGACGGACTGCCCTGCGCCGATGTTACTGGTCATCAGGGAGTCCAGTCCGTTGTCGGTGGTCAGGAGGGGGCAGTTGTCACTCACCTCGACCTCTCCAACCTTGTCCTGAACGTTCCCCCTGTTGGTCACGGTGACCGTGAGAATGACGTCAGAGCCAGCGTTCATAGCTCCGACAGGATCTGAGATGTCGACCTCGAGCGAGTAGATGGTCGGTATCTTCAGATTACCCACCACCTCCTGCACTTCGCCCGGCAGAGCGATGGGAAGCCCTGCCCTAGATACCAGCGTGGCCGAGATGGTAAACTCCTCCTTGGAATCAGCAGCGTAACTCCAGACGTCGATACCCGAGATCGTGAGCATGAACGACTTGTTGTCTCCCGCTCCGATGGTCTCTGACTCAGGACCGTCCACCTCACCACTGAATGGAATTTCGTAGTCGAACTCGACGCCTATGTCGGCGAGTTCCTCGTTGTTGACGAAGAATTGTATTGAGACGCCGCCGTCGGTGCCGACGTTGAAGGGTACATCTTCGTTATCCTGCGGGTAGTCAATTCCTAGTTCCCAAGATCCTAGTTGCCCCTGAACCGGTGCAGCACAGGTCAGGAGAAATAGGGCGACTCCTGCACTCAGAACCCATTTCATGCTAGACTTCCAATAGGCCGCTGCTCGCTCGCTTTGTTAAGACCTTGACCATCTTGCGCCTGTATGACGGAGGGTACCATGTGTTCAATACCGGTTTGACCGCCTTTCTGACCGCCTCAGCCAGTTCGTCAACACTAGGGCCTCCGCTCCAACTGGCTAGTGCTGCAATCGCCTCGGCAGAGTGGAAGCCTGGAATTGACTCCAGTCCTGTGGTCGCGACCCTGAGATCACTCGGAGAGCCGTCCGACCCCGACTTCCAGAGCACAGCGACCCCCGCCTCGGGAAAATCCCAAGATTCTCTCTGCCGCAGCTTTTGATAATCGCCTCTCCACTCCGAGACGTCATCAGGCAGGGTGAGGTGAGTCACCAGCTCCCCAGGTGCGAGGGCATTGCGAGTAATCCCGTCCAACTCGAAGAATTCGGTTAGGGGCATCGATCTGCTTTGCGAGGGGCTGGCTAGGTGAATAGTTGCACCAAGGCACATCAGAACCGGAGCCAAATCGGCTTGGTAGGTGGCTACGCACTGAGTGTTCTGGTTTGGAATAACTCTGCAGTCGGCACCAGTACCACAGTCGCACTTGTAACACCACTCAATCGACTCTCGCCATTCCTCGGACTGGTTGAACCAGAAGCACCTCGTGTCGAGGCAAATGTTCCCGCCAACCGTGCCCGAACGCCGTATCATCACACTGGCGACCATACTGGAGGCCTTCGCTACGAGTGGGTGCACCGCTTCTGAATCAGCCAGATCTTGCAACCTCACCATCGCGCCAATGTGAGTCTCGGACAGTTCAGAGAGCTCCGGGACGCCGGCCAGAGAGATGACGTGCGGCTTGGCATTGAGGTGCCACTTGTAATTGGGCAACAGATCTGTCCCACCGGCGACCCAGTCGAAATCCTGATTCGACTGCTGTAAGTCTCCGGCTAGCGAGAGCGCCTCGTCGAGTGAACTGGGTGTATGGAGCTCGAATGGCGGCATGCGCATCAGGAACCACCTCCGTGCCGTCTCTCAGTGTGCTTCCAAGCGCTCCCCGCGAGGCGCGGATTCTCCATGTAGTCGCTGCCCGGAGTGACGCTGACGACCCAGCGTTCGTCTTGTTTGTCAGCAGGTATCTCTGGGTCAAAACCGAAGAGAGCTCCGTTGTTGTAGTCAGAGGGGGCTGGGTCCGATGCCCGTGCGGCATCGCGCGAGGCGTGCTCGGAGGCGCGAGCCTCGAGGACCCCTTGTAGTTCCGAATGATGTAACTCAGGTGAACTTAGGTCGAGCGGGGCGACTCCCTCCTGCTTGCAGCGAGCCTCAATCATCCTGTGCACTCTGTCTGGAGTGATTGGTAACTCGCTGGTGCGGATGCCGACCGCGTCGTACACGGCATTACAAACTGCAGGCAGGATAGGCAGAAGGGGCCCCTCGCCTGCCTCCTTCGCACCAAATGGGCCCTCGGAGTCGTTTGACTCGACGATGATGGGCACTACCTCGGGCATCTCGTGGATGGTTGGGATTTTGTAATCGAGGAGATCGGGGTTGATCAGGTGACCGTTTCTGCCGTACTTCATTTCCTCGCTGAGGACCTGACCTAGGCCCATGTGGCATGAACCGATTATCTGGCCCTTCACAGACAGCGGGTTGAGTGCCTTGCCGCAATCGTGCGCGGCCCACACCTTGAGCACCTTGGTCTGCCCGGTCTCGATGTCGACCTTGACCTCGGCTACGTAGGCAGAGAACGAGTAGGCGGGGGCTATTCCTGCGCCGGCTCCCTTGTGTACCCGTCCCATCGGAGGCGTCCGGTAGGCACCAGATGACACTAGAGCCCCTTTGTCTTCCTGCGCCTTGTGAAGCGCTTCAAGATAGGACACTCCGACTGCGGGGTCGTCCTTCCTGTAGATGCGACGATCGCCAATCACCAGTTTCTCAACAGGCGCCTCAGTCACTGCTGCTGCTGCTTCCAGAAGTTCCTGCCGTATTCCCATTGCTGCAGAGATGGCTGCGTTGGCGTTCATGAAAGTCACACGAGACGAGTACGAGCCGAGGTCGACCGGAGAGGTGTCAGTCTCTCTACTCCTAATCCTAATCATGTCGAGAGGGAGGCCCAGAACTTCGGCCACCGACTGGGCGATTACGGTGTCAGAACCCTGGCCAATCTCGGCGGCTCCGGTGTGGACCGTGACTCCTCCGTCCATGTCGATCTTGAGGTGGACGGTGGCGTGAGGGAACTTGTTTGGCTCCCAGTGAATGGGCAGCCCGCTGCCCGAGATAAAGAAGCCACAACCGATACCGACTCCGTGACCGTCGGGTAGCTTGCGGAACTTGTCGTCCCAACCTGAAGCCTGTCTGACGCGCTCGAGACATTCGCGCATGCCGATACTGGTGACCCTGAATCCAGTGATAGTCGCGGAGTGAGGAGGCAGGAGATTGGCCAGCCTAAGGGTGATTGGGTCGACACTCAATTGTTCAGCGAGGTCATCCATCCCGACCTCAACTGCACATCGCGAGTTGACCGCACCGTGTCCTCGCATCGCGCCGCTCGCAGGCTTGTTGGTCCAGACTCTCGCTCCGGTGTAGTGGAAGGCTCCGATTTCATAGGGAGCGGTGTGGAGCACGCCGTTGTAGTAAGTGGTGACGTGTCCGAAGGAGGCGAAGGCTCCACCATCAATCAGGGCATCAGTTTCGATACCGCAGATCCTGCCCTCGGAATCGGCGTGCAGATTCATCCCGATTCGAGAAGGGTGCCGCCCGCGATTCACCCAGAAGACCTCTTCGCGGTCGAAGTTAATCCTGACCGGCCTGCCTGTCTTACGAGACAGTATGGCGGCACACATCTCGTGTGGAAACGGGTCTGACTTGCCTCCGAAACCACCGCCGACAAAGGTCCGGTGGACGTTGATTTGGTGCATTGGGATGTCAAGGACATCAGCCAGAGCCCTGTGGACATAGTGCGGGACCTGTTGCGGAGTGTACAGTGTCAGTCTCCCAGATGGGTCCCAATTGGCGACTACGGCATGAGGCTCCGTGAATCCGTGGTTGGCACCAGCGAACAACCAGTTGGAGTTGTGGCTGGCTACAGCATTGGTGGACATGCCCTCGATGTCACCGAATTCCTGGAAAACCCTCTTTTGGACGTTTGACGCGCCGATGTGGTACTTGCCCCTGTCATGGATAGGCTCGACAGAGTCTTCCAGCCCTTGCCTCATGTCGTGGATCGCTTCGAGCTCCTCGTACTCAACCTCGACGAGTCGTACTGCTTCTCTTGCCGTGGCCTCATCGGTCGCGGCAACACAGGCAATCAGGTCTCCGACGTGACGCACTTTTTCTTGGGCCATCGCGTGCTCGTCTTTGGTCACGGGAAGCACGCCGAATTTTTCACTGGCATCCTGCCCGGTGGCCACAGCGACCACTCCAGGCAATTCTATGGCCGCAGAGGCATCGATGGATAGCACTCTGGCATAGTGATGCTTCGAACGAACAATCCTGCCAATCAACTCACCAGGAAGTCGCACATCGTCTCCGTACTGAGCCTGCCCGGTGACCTTCCATCGACCATCGATCAATGCAGTGGGCCTGCCAATGGCCGAGCCGGTCACCACATCGTCGTGCTTGTGTCCACCACTCCCTCTGATGCTCGCTATCGTATCCTCGTCGCGCGGCTTGCTCATCTTGCGGCTGCCACCAGAACCCGGACGAGAGAATGGTAACTTACCGCTCTGCTGGCGGTAACCCTCCACCCTATCTTTGTCCTCGCTCATCGAGTCACCTCAATTCTCTCCATAGCCGGGATGGGGATCGCTCTTGGCCGCAGTGGAATCTCCAACATCTTCTCCTGATACTAGAATCTCGGAGGCAACCCGGACGGAATCGACAATCTGTTGGTATCCGGTACATCTGCAGAGGTTACCTTCGATGGCTCCCTTGATTTCGGTGTCGCTGGGGGTCGGATTCTCCTCTAGAAGCGCTGAGATGACCACTAGGAAACCGGGTGAACAGAAGCCACACTGGCTCCCTCCGCACTCGGTGAAGGTCTTTTGGATTGGGTGGAGGTGATGGCCGTCCGCTAGTCCCTCAACCGTGGTAATCCCGCATCCGGATGCCTCCTGGGCCAGAGTCAGGCAGGACAGTCTGGGAACTCCATCAATAAGTACGCTACAGCACCCACAGGTGCCCATGTCACATCCTCGCTTGGTGCCGAGGCTACCCGCTTTGTCACGAAGCACATCGAGCAGAATCGCATTGCTCTCTATCCGTACTGAGACCTCGTTACCATTCACTAATGCCGACCAAGGCACCTCGTTTGGCGCGGGCAGCATCGGCAGTCGGAACTGAACCATGCAGTGAGCACACCAGCGCTACAACCTTTGAGTATTCGGTTTGACCCCTGTGGGGTCAATTCATATCATCGACGACCATTTTCATGATTTCTTGCTCTGCCCTCTGGAGGTGTTCTCCTAGGGTGCTCCGGGCCATCCCAAGTTCGTCAGACAACTCTCTCAGAGTTATGGCTGAATCCCGATTGTAGTAGCCTCTTCGTACAGCGTGCGACAGGACCTCACGCTGTCTCTTAGTCAGCGTTTTTGACCATCCATTCTTCTCCTCTCCCCTCAGGGATTGGACACTGATTTTGTCGGGTGGAAGTACCATCTTAAGAAGGGCTAGGAACCTGCGAATAGACTTAGATCGGCCCGACAGTCTGAGCTCCATCCCGCGTTCTGCATCTATCCCATAGGGCGGTTGCACGTGGATGTTCGACATCTCGATAGCGGAGACCGCCAGAGGGTGTGTACACAACAGGCTGACGAGGACTCCGTCAGAATCCTCTTCATGCTGCTCGAGGACCTCGAAACTGTCAAAGTTTGAGATCTCATCCACTGAGTGCCCCTCTCGCATCTTAATCTCGACTAACTGGGTAACTCCCTCGGAACTGACGGCCAAATGCCCTAGGACCTCAACTCTCTCTGCCACTTCGAGGAATTTGGAGAGCTCTTTGGCTCCCCTCAAGGAGGGGATCTTCCACCTCAGGATGACCTTTCTCACAACACATCGAAGGTGCGCTGTGTATTGAATTCAACGGATTGACCTAATTCCAGTAGGCCTCGCGAATCTCCTGATTCGCCTCCATGCACATTTCCACATCGCTCGGACGGTTTGACATGATCGATGTCCCGTTCAGATGCTCTATAATCGGCAGGACATTGCTCTCGTTGACGACCCCCCAGCCAACTTGTGTGCAGGGGGCGATTGGTGATATCGGAGTAGTGCCTGAAAGAGGATCCCAGGTGTTGAACGAGGGATACCATCCCGAGAGGTTCAATGCGTCGCGCAGGTCATCGTTTGTGGCAGTGAAGTTGGTACCGTTCACCATCAGTCCGCCGCGAGTGTCGGGATCTGCTCCAGATGACATGTCACCGAACTCTGAACGCAGGCCCATCAGAATCTTTGAGAGTAATCCAGCAGTCCTAGGTGTGGCGAAAGAGGTCCCCGAGGTCTCGTGGTAACCATCGATATCGTCGTGGTTAGGCAGGACTTGCGTCCAGTCGGCCGCGACATCAGGATATGAGCCACTCATCGTCTCCTTCTGATCGTCACCTTCTTCGGCGTATCCCGATATGCCGATGCTCCAAGGAGGGCCAGCGGTGGAGTCCTGCACCGCTGGCGAGGGCGAATTGTCAGCAGCACCGGTGTGCAATTTCTTGTTTTGCACCACTGCGACCTTGGTAGCATCTTCTATTCCAGGTACTGGGACGGAGAGGATAGGTCCGAAACTGGTGGTGATGATGTCAACAAGTGGCTGGTTTGCAGCGGCTAGCACGGCAGCGTCGCTGAAGCCCTCTACGAAGAATATGACAGCATCAGGATTGGCGTTCAGGACCGCTCCTGTAACAGCCGTTCCGTGGCCATCTTGGGGATCGTCGAGAATCGGAATGTCCGTGTTGTCATCTGGCGTCGTGCCGATTATCCGAGTACCTCTGAACCAGACCACGTCCTCTGAGGTGATGTTGTCCCAGCAGATCTCCTTGTCAGCCTCATAGCGCTCCTGCCAGGTACCTGTGAGCGTGACATCGCAGATTTTGTTCACGCCGAGTCCATCGAGTAGCCATTGCGGATAGGACTCGTTCATCAGGAAGTGATTGTGGTAGACGTTGATTCCAGTGTCAATAGGGGCAACCACACTGAAGGCTCCGAACCCCGGCCCCTCCTCGGGCTGCACCTCTGGTTCTCCTTCATCCCCCCATAACAGGCAACCGCTCAATGGGGCGGCCAAAACAAGGAGTGAGAGCATCAATGCGAGTTTGCGCA
>DAGM01000052.1 GCA_002495735.1 Euryarchaeota archaeon UBA54 | reverse complement strand
GTCTGAGTAGAATTGGCGTATGTGCCGAAGGAGATTCCCGCGAAGACGCCGACGGCAATCATCAGAATAACAGAGTAGAGTCTGAGTTTGGTTCGCCACAGACTCCTAGCCAGTCGCTTCGTCAGGAGTGTCGACACCTGAGCACCTCATTCAATCGTACTGTCGGACATCACTCTTCCACTGTCTAACCTGATGGCCCTAGTCGCATACTCGACCAGAGACTCATCATGTGTCACGAAAATGCACGTGATTCCTTTGGTCTCGCAGGCCTTGATTAGTACCTCCATCACCATCGCCGAGGTCTTGGAGTCGAGGTTTCCTGTCAACTCGTCACCGAGTAGCAGACGCGGGCTCTTCGCCAGACTTCGCGCAATCGCAACCCTCTGCTGCTGGCCCCCACTAATCTCTGCAGGAAATCGATCGACTTCACCACTCAGGCCAACAAGCTCGAGGAGTTGCCGGGCCCGGGCCTCGTCACGGCCGCCAGACAGTTCCTGTATCAGCATGATGTTCTCAAGCACAGTCAGGTCCTGCAGGAGGTTGAAGAATTGGAAAACATATCCTATGTTCTCCCTCCTGAAAGAGGTCATCTCCTCGGCATCGTGCCTCGGTACTGGCGAGCCATCGAATGTGTATGTGCCAGCAGTCGGGCTGTCCAAGGCAGAAATGCAGTTCAAGAGAGTGGTCTTGCCTGAGCCAGATGGGCCGAGAAGAATGACTCTCTCACCTTCGGAGATTTCCAAATTGACACCATCCAGTGCTCTCACCGTTCCGGAGGCCATGGGATAGTGCCTCTCCAATCCTATGATACTCACTAGTGGCACTGACATCGAACTACTCCGTAGTTCGCTGAGTAGGTTGCACTAATCAACTTCTTGACGAGCAAAATCACGACTCGGATGCGCCTGCGAAGAAGGCCATAGAATCACGGAACAGCTCCTCCCTTCGTCTCATCTTGTTATCCCGTATCTTGAGCCAGGTGAATGCCACTGCCAGAATCAGCAGCACGGGGATCACTGCCTCAGCGTGGTACCTCTCCATGAACTCAATGATCCCTCTAGCCGTGTAAGCCCAGGTCAGGGACGCCGCGCTTCCTCCGATTAGACAGGCTGCAAACACCCTCTCGAATGGCATCCTAGCTACCAAACCCAGCATGGCCCCTACCAACACACCACTGGCCATGAATGGAATCCATACGAAGACGATGAGTCCCCAGTAGCCGTAGCGATCTATTCTGTTCTGGTTCTTGTGGGCGACGTACTCGACAGAAGATAGGACATCTCCCATGAATGGGTTCTGTAGCAGGGCACCTGCGATTCCTCCTCTCTTCGCGACCATCGCCTCTCCAGTGAACTCCCTGTCGCCCTGCTCCACCCTGCCGGCGATAGCACGGTCTGCAAGGGTAGACTTCTCATTGCGCGCGCTCACCATTAGGGCACGTCCGTGCAAGTGGGGATTGAGGTCTGCCGACAGGTGACTCTCTAAGTCGTCCTGTAGATCCTTGTATGATGGCTTGAACAGAAAGTATGCGAAGCGCTGAACGGGGCGATAAATCACGCGGACGAAGATTGCTTCCTCATCGGCCATAACAGCGGTCCCAAAATCTACGAGGTCGTGCTTGCGGAACCAGCGTGCTATGCTCTCGTGAGCAGCGGTGTCGAGTCTTCCGAAGGCGCTGATATCGGTGAAGAAGCCACTGTAGTCCTCGGCCAGTGGAACTCCGCTAGAATCGCTGAAAAAGAACTCGGGGCCCAGTGAGGTCATGTCAGCAGAGGTCGAAGTGTCCATGCACACGACCTTCAACTGCAACGGTCGCATCTCGCCGAAGATAGCGAACTCCTCAAGCAGTTCCTTGGTTATCTCTGTGCGGACATCGATAGGGGTCGCGATGGTCTTACCAGTAGTGGTGTATTGAAGATAGACATCTATCGATATCGGTCTGTCTTGCAACTTCATCTCATCGAAGTCGATCTCGAAACGCAGGTCTTGCGAGACCCTTTGTATCGTCCTCTCGATTAGTCTCCTCATCTGCGAAGTGGACAGTAGGTCGTCCGCTTCCCTGTGATACAGTCTGTGCATAAGCGGGTACTGAACGCACAGGAAGAATATGGACATGCCCAGAGATATGAGTGCGAGCCACCACGGCGGCACTCCAGCATTTCCACCCAGCAGCATCGCAGTCTCCCTGCCACCAACCCACTCGGCCCCCATCAGAACCCAACCCCATTCACCCATACTCTCGATGGTCAAGCAGGAGCGCGGCTCGGTGTCGATGATCTCCGCCTCCTTGGAATCGACGCGGTTGAACAGGCTGCCAGTCTTCACCGTGTGGACCTCTACCGAGATTTGCTTCGACTTGAGGACTGTCAGGGTGTCCAAGATAGCCGTGAACTCGCTCTCGTTGTCGATCTCTGAGAGAGACTCTTCTGAGTCTGATAGATACAGAGTTGATTTGAGAAAGTACATTCCATCGGGAATCCCATCGTCAAGGATTAACTCTAATCTGATATCACCCCAACCACCCTCATAAGAGGCTATCAAAGGTACTTCGGATTCGATTGAGGTCATCTCTGCGACCAGCATCGTTGAACCCTCGGGCGCATTGTTCGACTTGACGACGACCTCATCATGAGAGGCCCAGATGTTAATCCACACCTCGCCCTGTCGGTCGGTGCACTCGTCACCGGTGTCAAGAGGGGTCTTAGTCAAGGTCTGGTCAATGATGATGGAATCCGATGCCAGCAGACCCGTAGACATCACCATCATACCACCGAAGAAGACAGTTCCGGCGATGACCCCGAATACTAGAGTCCAGTCATCGAATGTGCCACGGAAAAAACCAGTCTGACCAGTGCGGCGCTGTCGGATTCGGTCGAGCTCCTTGTCTAGAGGAGAAGGGTCCGAGGAATCCTGTGGTACTTCTACCGCTGCCGTCACGTTGGCAGCAGGTAAAGGGGGTCTCATAGCCCTGTCCCCAAGAGGGGACAGGGACTATACAATTCACAGCCCATTCAGTCGCGTCGGGTTGAGATAGCGGCTCCCAGAAGCACGACCACTGCCATCAGCGCGCCGAAGCCCGGTAGCATCTCAGCAGTTGCGAACGATTCGGAAGTGTACTGGTCGGCCCAAGTGTCGTACAGCTCAACCTGGACGTCTGGCATGAGATTGTCAATGACCAAAGTGTCCATGTCTGAAATCAAGCCATCACCGTCGTAGTCTAGATACTCATAGGTGAATTCGTACTCGGCGAGCGCGGGATCGACCGTAGCTGAGCCCTCGGTAAGTCCGTTCGAGGCGGCAAGCGTGCAATCCGAGATAGGGGGCTCGTTGCCCTCCTCGTCAGGCTCACCGCAATCGACAAGGAACCTGACCTCGAAGTCCGAGATAGGAGCGTTCAGAGTCTGGCCCATGACCATCATACTGACTTGGAAGGGCTCGTCGTCGCCTCCTTCACCATCGTCATCGTCACCATCGTCATCATCGGCACAGCAGAAGGCCCAGAAAATCTCGAACTCGTACAAATCCAGTCCGCCGCTGTCATCGTCGTCGAACATGTCAATGATGTCAGAGAGGCCATCAAAGTCTTCTTCTGACATCTCCTCGCCGTCCGTCTGATTATCGAAGTCAGCCCACTCCGAGGCAGTGAGTTGTCCGTCATCGTCAGCGTCCATCCAGTCGAAAATCTGCTCTGGATTCGCCTCCCCGGGATCGAACATGGCTCCTATGCCATCGATGACGCACTGTACCTCGTTGATGTCGATCATGTCGTTGCCATCATAGTCGCAATCATCCCACAGAGTTGCAATCGAGTCCGAGTCGAGTTCGGGGTTCGATGGGTCGGACTCCCAGAAATCCTCGAACTCCTGGAAGGACACGTAGCCGTCTTCATTCGCATCTGCCGCCTCCATGGCCTCCTCGGGAGTCGG
>DAGM01000066.1:7458-27834 GCA_002495735.1 Euryarchaeota archaeon UBA54 | reverse complement strand
TTCATGGGAGAATCAGCGATGTGATGATGATGCTGGTGACAATCCACGCTTTCCTCGGCTTCCTGTACCTACTCAAGATACTGTGATCAACGCTCCGCCCACATCTCGAGCCAGACTGCCAGATTCTCTTCGATATCGCCGTTAGTCACTGTTCGGGAAACTCTAGCACCGCTCTCGAGTGCCTGTATTCTGCAACCACAGGCGTTGGCATGACCTCCGCCATCAGAATCGAATCTGGTTGCAAGCCTAGTCAGGTCGTATATTCCTCCGGTTGTGTGGAGGAACGAGTTGGTGTAGAACGAGGCAGATACAGGATACCTATCCTCTTCTCCGAAGGAGGCCCCGACATCACCGTGGACAACTAGGCATGCGTCACAATCTTCTCCCACCAGAGCGGTGACGTGGTAGCCATTCGAACGCAGTCCATGACCCTCAAGCCTCACTATCGCCAAACGGTCCACAACTTCGATACTCTCTGAAATCACAGTATCCATCTCTTCCTGCCGTCGCTGTCTTTCGGCAAGAGCGGGGGCGACTTTGAAATCAGAGAGAATATCACTAACAGAAACGCCCTGCTGCAAGGCTTCGAGGATATGAAGGGCTAAGCCAGACTCAACATCAATTAGTCGACCCAACCAGACCACCGGGTGGTTGGAGCGGAACTCTTCACGGGTGATTCCACCGCCATCCAGTTTGTCGACCCAGACCAGCATATCGGTCAGATCACTGAGGTCGGTATTGGCTGCTAGCAGGTCGTAGGCAATACGGGCAGCCGAAGGAGCCTGCCTCCAGATCACAACCACACCATCATCGTCATGCTCGGTGGGGGCGTTGGATTGGTGGTGATCGATACTCAGCCCACATTTCGGATGGCGTGGCAGGTCGCATACTGCTGTATGCCTGTCCATACAATCATCCAGAAGGCCAGCACGTAGCTCCCCCGGATGGCCAAAAACAACCTCGGCTTCAGGCCACCAACGCCTCAGAATGGCTCCTGTGACCACACCATCGAGGTCACTGTCTGTGACAATCCTATGGATATCCAGAGACAGTGACTCACTGACCATCTCAGCAACAACCCCAGCCACTCCCACATTGTGCTTTCTGTCTGTGAGTTTGAGAAATCCATTGCCTCAGAATAGCGTTCACGGTGGCAATTGAGATATGCATGTCCGTTATGCGCACCATATGGAGACTTCTTGTGGCTTCATCCTACTCAATTACGACAGCGTACTCCTACTGCAGTACCCGCAGGGCCATTGGAGCTTCCCGAAGGGGCACGTCGAGGAGGGTGAGACCGATCACCACATCACAGCCTCACGCGAACTTACTGAGGAGACCGGGATAGTCGATATTAGCATTGACGATCACTGGGCGACTCGGACCCAGTACACTTTTCGAAGAAAGGGCAGGATGGTGCCCAAGCAAGTATACTGGTACATTGCCGAGACCAGTGAGCTCGATGTAACCATATCTCACGAGCACACTAACTACATGTGGCTTGACTTCGATGAAGCCGAGACACAACTGACTTTCGAGCAGGAGAAGGATATCCTACGGTCTGCCAGAGAGCACCTGCAGCAGATGGGCAAGGCAGTCTGACTTCTACAGTATTATTCTCACAACTAATCCAATTACGGACACAATAATTGCCAATATCAATAGAACTCCGACTAAATCAGTTAGAACCTTCAATGAAATTACTATCTTTGCCAGCGATTTTGGAACAAAAGAAAAATCTGAGACCGTTTTCTCTACCTCTCCAAGAGAATCAAAATATTTTCCGATCAGAGACATTGGATTACTCCTCGCGCTTGCCAAGAGGAGTCCAAAGCACCTCTTCCTCACCAGTCATTATGGCGATCCATCTTCCGAGCACAAACATCCAGTCTGACAGCCTGTTTAGGTAGGAGATTACCTCGTCGCGAACTGCACCATCCCCCTCTATATCACGCATAGAACAGGCCTGTCTCTCGGCGCGACGCGCTACGGTTCTAGCTACATGTAGCGTTGCTACGGGAGGTGAACCAGTGGGCATTATGAAAGACTCTAGAGGATCTAGATTTTCAAGCCAAGAATCCATCTCGGCGACCAAGCGGTCGCCAGCATCTGAGCCGATGAGAACCATCTGCTCAGGCAACTTCCCTGGCGTGCATGAACACTCTCCGCCTACGTCGAATAGCTCCTGTTGGATCCGACCCATGGCGGCGTCAGCAGAGTTCCGGGACTCATTCGAGATACTCGGCATGCGGTTGAGTTCCATCCTCACTACCCCGACCTGCGAGTTGACTTCGTCTATCGTCCCGTACAGCCTGACTCGAGGATGCTCCTTGCCTACTTCGGTACCATCCAACAGACGGGTTCGGCCACCGTCACCGGCTCCGGTGTGGACCTTAGTAATCCTAACCATGCTGTTCGCCGATTCGGCTATGTGATATCAATCGTCCCGAATCATCACTGACTGGATTTGACCCAGAGCACCCTCAATCGCTTCAACCCATGATTGATCCACTGACTCCCACCCGCCAGCCTTCTCAAGCTCGACGACATGCTCTTGCTCAGCCTCGGTATCGCCCGCATGTCGGTGAATCAGAACGAGCGCGGCATGACTCATCGTATTGATCCACGGGTCCTCCATGTCCCACGAACGCTCGAAGTGAGCAACTGCTCCGTTAGGACCGTGAATCAGGCCACGTCGGACTTGCCTAAGTCCGGATTTTGACCAAGAAATTCCCTGTACTCCGACCACGAGACCTCTGAATGCTAGATATATCACTAGCATGACGAGAAGCGAGGCGACAGAGAAAGAGCCTATCTGTTCGACTTGACCCATCCCCGACCATCGATCCACCATCAGACTGGTCGCACCCATGCACAGCAGGATGCCTCCGAAGGGCGCAACTATCACGTCGTTTCGTAGCATCGACATCTGAACCACCCCTATGACCACGGCAGCCCCTCCGACCACTGTGGCTACCACCGCCGGCACCGACTCACCGGTATCCCTAGGAGCAGTGGTGGACAACCACAGGATGGCACCCGTCACAAGCAGTACTAGGGCGAACCTGCCACCTATCTCAGGGAAAGGTTGGTGCCGGGAGTAGTTGAGCACGACGAGACCAATGCCGACGAACAAAGCAATCCAGAACATCATGGAATCACTCCTCCAAGGATTCTTCACGCCACCCAGGGTTCCAGAACTCCTCGTTGTCCAGCCACTCCAACCAAGTATCTGCATCCGCTTGGAGCAGTTTGTAGGCCCTACGCTCGAGTCCATCCAGTAGCGAGGAATCTACCTCTCCCCTGTCACGGGATTCGTTCCACTCGCCCTGCATTGCGCTGACTTGACGCTGACCTTTCTCATAATCGTCGTAGCAGCGCTCGCAGGTTTCCCTGAGGTCCTGAATCCACATTCTGGCTCCACGCATGTGAGGCTCCTCAGCGAGAGCCTTCTCCTTGCGCTTGAACGGCCACCATCCCATCTCTATCGATACTTCCGCTACAGCCGACTTTCTTGATGCTTTGCGAACCGCTCAAGTCGCAGACCGGACCCGAAGTGGCATGGGCCGCATAGTCGTGCACCTCCACGGCGCATCGAAGAACACCTCTCATAGAGCATCGATTTCGGACTACTCAGCAAGACTGAGAGGCGAGGGTGTGAGGATTATCGAGCACAGCGACAGGACCACCGCGCAGGGCTACTTGGAAGAGGTACTCAGAGGCGTAAAAAACAGGTCTGTGTTACTCCTGCAGGAGAGTGGTGAGATGCACGACAGCGAGACATTCGCCTCGACTTTCGGGCGCTGGCGACTGTCACAAGAGGAGACCCATTTGGTGGTTGGTCCCGCTGATGGATTCGGCGATGCTGGAGCGAACCACAAGGCGATATCTCTGGGCCCCTTGACCCTGCAGCACGAGCTCGCTGCCGTAGTGCTTCTGGAGCAACTCTACCGAGCCACCACCATCCTCGGGGGGAGCCCGTATCACAGGGGCTGACCCCAATTCCAATTCTCGAAACGTCAGAGTAGGGCTGGCACGGACTGTGATACCGAACGTACTTCGGTGATACGCACACGCACACGCGAGGGGTTCTGTTGATAAGCAGGCCGAATTTGACGGAGCACTTCGGGGTCGAAAGATGGACGAGAACAAAGTAATGATTGGTGACAGAAAGAGGAGAAACTCCGCGATAGCAGTGGTGATGCTAATGTTGCTGAGTTCGCAGATGTACAACTTGCTAAACTTCGAGGATGAAGATCCAGAGGAGTCCGTCTGGGGTGCTGTTCCTCACAGGACTGCGTACCAGCAGATGAATCAGGCCTCCGGCCCGATGTCAGGTGATAGTCAGGGGCAGCCAGCAACCGAGTTCTCCTTCAACCAAGTGAGTTTCACTGACCCGTCGTACCATGACCCCGCATCGTTCTATGGCCAGGTGTCAAACCCGGCAGCCCTCAACCTCGATGCCGGCTACGGCTTCTTCCTTGAGGAGACACAGACTGATGACCACGACAACGACGGTATCGATGACCTGCACGACCTCGATGACGATAACGACGGAATTGTCGATTTAATCGAGCGCTTTGACGGATGCTACGGCACCGACCCCTTCGACCACGACAACGACGGCACACTAGACGAATTCGACTGGGACGATGACAACGACGGCATCCTCGAGGGACCTATTGACTTCTCACAGGGAGCCGATCCTAGGAACGTCAGCGCTGACCGCTTTGTAGACCCCGCTACAGTTCACCCTTGGACTGGAACCCCCGTAGGAATCGGCTACCGAGTTGACCAGAACCCGATGGATCACGACAATGATGGTATCACCGATGATGACACCGACGGCACTGGCCCAGACTCTTTTGACGAAGACGATGACAACGATGGCCGCATTGACCAGTTTAAGTGGCCGTGCGATTTTGATGGCGACGGCTTCCAGGACTACTTCGATCTCGATGACGATGGTGATGGCGTGCTGGACATCTGGGACGAGCACCCCTGGGACAGAACAATGACCAGAAATATAACTTCTACTGCTCCACTATGGGATTGGGCCAAGGAGTGGACAGCAGGTGCTACCACTCACAACGTGAACATCATCAGCACAGGATATACGCCCACCGATCTGAACATCAATGCCGGCGACACTGTGGTCTGGACCAACACCGACACCACCGATCACACCGTCACCCACGACGGTCCCGCCTTCGACAGCTTAATGATTTCATCCGGGGCCTCATGGAGTTTCACCTTCACCACCGCAGGGACCTACAACTACTCCTGCATGCTTCACCCGACAATGACTGGGACAGTTACCGTAACCTCCTCGGGAACTACTACCAACACCTACTCTAGTTTCGTAGGAGGTGTCGATTACGTGCAGCGCGAGGCCCTTTGGCATCCTAGGAACCAGACTTTCGACACAATTATCGATGGCGATCTGGATGGCGATGGAATTCCCAACTTCATCGATCCCGACAACGACAACGATGGCACTCCCGACTCTGCCGACACCGATGACGACAACGACGGCTTGATGGACATGTACGATGTCGACGACGACAACGATGGGATTCCAGATACATGCTATCAGGTCGACACTAATGGCGACGGTGTGGGGGACTATCCGGTGCCATACACCGTGATAGAGATACCCGGCATCGATTGCGAGCTGGACTACGATCGGGATCTCGATGATGACAGGTACCGACCGATAGACCAGGACTACGATTTGGTATGGGACTGGCTTGATGTGGACATGGGAGGTTCTGCACTGCCCGACAACCCCCTCGGCGGCCCTTCGATTAACCCCGACGACATCCCATTCGATCTCGACGACGACGGCATTCCCAATGAGGAGGATCCATTCATGCTATCGACCAACGATGAGGTTCAGAACTGGAACTGCCCAAGCCTCACCAATCCCAACCCGGTTAACTCGGACGAGAACTGCGTCCTGATGCGAAAATCGTACACCGGCAACAACGATTGGGACGGCGACGGCATCAACAACTGGGAAGACGTCGACGACGACAACGACGGAATCCTCGACTGGCTCGACATCGACGAGAACTGCGATTTCGACGACGACAATGACCTCCACCTGCTGAATGGCTCGATGTTCCGTGACGACGGCCCCAACCACCTCGACACCGATATCGATGGCGACGGACTGCCGAACGACCTCGACTGGGACGACGACAACGACGGACTCTCTGACTACTACGACCCCGATGACGGCAACTGTGGGATAGTCGACTCCGATCAGACAGACCCGTTCAACAGCCAATACTACTCACACAGCGATGGCGACCCGATAGACGGCTCCGACGACGGTGACATCTACTCCCACGATGTCGCCCACTTCTTCTACTGGAACCAGACCTGGATGTTCAACCCGTTCAGCCTAGACAACAATTTCGTCCTCGACTACAACGGCTACGACAACAACAACGGGACCATAACCAACGGCAAAGTTCCCGAGATGTACTGGTATGTTCTCATGAAGTGGAGCCCATACAATGGCGACAATTACTTTGACATCGACCTCGATGGCGACTCCCTCGTCAACGGTATCGACACCGACCAAGACGGTGACGGACTGCCAGACTGGTGGGATCAGGACGAGGGCAACGACGGCGTCCTCGATGTGGACGACATCAAGATGGGCGGGACCTTCGACGATGGGACCTGCGGTTCCTCTTTGGTTTGGGCGACTCTACAGGGTGCAGTGGCCGAGCACGCCTGCGGTCTGGCATACGCCTGGTTGTATGGATACCCCTTGCAAAGCGCTACCCGGACTCAACAGACCGTCTATACCGCGCCTTACAGTACTAGGCCGGACTACGAGTTCGACGAAGGCGCATACAACGGCAGTAACTCGCAGGGCCAGTGGACCTGCACCAAGAACTGCTTCTGGTTCGACTTCTTCGGAAATCAGGATGTCGGCCCCAGCGCAGCTGTCACCTACAACCAAATCAAGAACAACCGTGACTTGTGGGTGGCCTACGTTGGCGTGAACTATGGCTTGTTCCAATGGAATTCCGATGGTAACGCCAACATGTTCCCAGACGAGGTAGCCGACCTACTGAACAACGACGTTGACCCCGACGACGACTGTGGGGCGCCTATCGCTGGTAACATGAATCCGCAATGCATGTTCAATGACACCGCCGACCTCGATGATGACTTCGATGGAATCTACGACCATTGGGATATTGACGATGACAACGACGGCATATGGGACTACTTCGAAGTCGATACTGACGACGACTGGGACGACGATGCCAGCACCGAGCCGGATGGCTCATTCTTCATCGGCACTAACTGCGAGGACAACGACGACGATGGCACCGACACCGATCCCGACGGCGACGGCTGGTTCCAAGCGGTCTGGGATAAGGGAGTTCTAGGACAGGGACTGCTGCATCCGAAGTATTACGACGTTGACAATGACAACGATGGGGTCCCCGATGGAGAGGATCCTGACGACGACAATAATGGCCTCTTAGACATTGATCAGGAGCTGCTTTGCTTCACCGGTGAGGAGCAGTCACCGTGGGACCACGACGATGATGGAATTCTTGACTGGGCGGACGACGACTGGGATGGCGATGGACTGGTCAACACTCTCGAGCTGGCTTCTGCCACACCGTGGATTACCCCTTGGGACCACGACAACGATGGCCTGAGAGACGACGTCGACCTCGACGACGACTCCGATGGCATGCTTGACGAGGACGAAGTCATGCTGTGGCCAACGAGGTTTGGCAGTGAGTCGACGAACCCGTGGGACCATGACGACTTCGGCGACGGTTCTGGCATATCCAATCCTGCGGATCCCAATACCGGCCCCGACGCGAGAGACCAGGACGACGACGCCGACAACCGCACTGATCTGGACTGGGATCACCTTGAGGAGGGCTGGACCTCCGACAACTGCACCAACGGTGCTGAGTCCAGCGACTGGGATCACGACAACGATTGCATCCCTGACGAGGACGACAAGATACCCACTAGAATATCGATGACTGTACCAGAGGTTCTGTGGCTCGACAACCGTTTCCCGGCGAAGTTCAATGGGACGGTGAACTGGCTCGATCCGATACAAGGTGTATTCATGCCTGCATCCGACCTGCCAGTCCAGGTCCACATAGAGTGGTCAAGAAACGGAACTTCGGCAGTAGAAACGGTAAACGTCCTAACTAATCAGGACGGCGACTTCGTAGTCGGGCAATTCCTATTCCCTGAAGATATTCACGTCGGTGACAACACCACCTACGTGGTTTACGCTGAGGTCACGGAGATGTTCGTGCACGACGGTTCCACAACCGAGCCCGTACCGGTCGAAGTGAGGGCCAACACCACCATCGATTATGTCGCATGGACCTACTTCCGTAGCGACGAACAACCTCTCTTCGTTGACTTCAAGGTACACTATACTGCTGACTGGGAGCGCGGTATCTTCGGCAACAGGCTGTCCCACGCCCCGGTCTCATTCACCATCAGCGGCGGCATCTTTGGTAACTCCACCCACCCCACTGTGTTCGACGGCTACGGCTACGGCTACAGGGCGGATTTGGGTGGATGGGTCTCACTGACCTTCGTGCAAACGAGCGGCTCCCAGGGCGTCTGGAAGCAGGTGCAGTGGAACTCGACCATGGACAATGGAGTTGGTAAGGTTCCTGGAGGCTACCAAGAGATTGTATGGGATAACTTCTCTAAGGCCCACAATGTCATCGGGCGCTACAACTACACCAACACCAGCCTACCGATAGGGGACTACGCCTTCGTCGGATACTCTAGGCCGGATATGGGTGCTGAGTGGCCGTGGCCTTTCCTTGAGGGAGATAACACAGACAGCTTCGCCATACGCTCCATGCACCGAATGTACGTCGAGGCCGATATCATCACTCCATCTATTCGACCGGTCTATTTCTGGGACTCAACTCAGTTCACTGGTTCCTCCTTTGGGGCCTGGAGGGCGCTGTTCCACGCCCCCTCACTGGCCAACGCCGGCATAGACTTCGCTGATGCCAGCTTAGGCAAGCCGTACGCCATGCAGTGGGATGGAAATCCAGGAGGACTGACCGGCCAGGCGGCCACACTACGCCCATTCCTCAATTCGAACGGTACTCATTGGTTCATCTCAATGCAGAACGGAGGAGATTTCAATGTGCCTCCATGCGGCCCCGTGGACCCACTTGACCCCGACAGTACCGTTCGCTGCGAGATCGTGCCTGAGATGTTCACAGGTGAGAAGTTCAGAGTCATTGGAACGGTCTGGAACCGTACTATGACCGCTTGGCCGCACGACCCAATGGCCCTGCAGATCGATGTCGATCACAACGGCGTCTTCGCGGGCTCTCAGGAGACAGGTTTCGCCCGTGTGCCTCAGATGGTAAATGGAGAAGCCACCTTCGACTACAACTGGACATGGTACTCACAGTACTCAGCCGGAGTCTTTGGCATCCGCGCCGACTTCACTAATTCGAACTACTACTTCACAGGCAATCAGACTGCGGTGCTGGCACCTACCGGGGCATACGCCAACGTCTCCGTAATCGGAACCACCGATTTCCAACTGAACAATGTCCCGCGCCTCTACCGTGGACAGAACACCACAATTGAGGCGAGGCTGATAGACAACGCGTACCAACCGGTCCGTGATGCCCCCGTCAACTTCACCTGGTCTGCCGATGGCACCAACGACCTCGCTGTGACCGACCACAACGGGGTCTTTTCGGTCAACCTGACTATCGACAAGCAGCACGAGCTCGGTAACTTCACTCTAAGTTACTCTTATCCAGGCGACCCGATACGACAGGGCAGCTCTTCAGAGATCCACCTATGGGTGGTCTCTAGGACCCTGATAACGCTACAGAGCGCTACATCAGGCGCCATGAGCAGCGGCGACATTTGGGAGTTCTCAGGACAGATCACTGATGACAACCGCACTCCTGACCCGACCATGTTCGACGCTGGACAGGCTCTCGATGGCTGCGGCGACAACGGCGGCGAGGTGCTCATCATCTTCGAAGGAACCGACTTCGAGGACCGCACTCACCGCCAGATAGTCGAAATCGCCTGTCCTAGCGCCGGCTCGATTCACCATGATATCACGCTCGATCCTCAGTTGCTGAGGGACGACCCCGAATCTTTCCTTCCGGATGGCTTCGGACCGGTCAATGTCATACTGCGATTCGGTGAGAATCTGCCGCACGAGGGTTGTGAACTCCTAGATGACGACATGCTGAGGACATCTGGAGCATGGGATCCGTGTACCCAGATCATCAACAGCGAGCATTTCCGCAAGGTGCTGCAGTTCAACGCGCAGGGATTCTACCTAATCGGGCGAACAAACCTTGCGGTGGATGATCAGATTGTCTACACCTCCGAGATTGACCAGACCACTGGCCAGCCTATCGACAAACCAATGATAGTCACCGGCCAGTTGCTCGATGAACTGGGAGGCAACCTTTCGCACAGGGCCATCCGCGTCGAGTACCAAATGCTCAACATGGAGACAGGTAGCCAGGTCTGCATACCGGGCACCACAGATAACGACGGCTTCTTCGAAATCATCTGCCCGTTGTCGGGTGTCGAGGCTGGTCAAGCCATGGTGACAATATCTTACGATCCCTACGAGAGTCTCGATAATTGGCGCTACAAGCCTACGAACATTACCAAGATATTCCCTGTGTTCTCCAATTCGACAATGTTGCTGGAGGAAGTCGGTCCTTTCAGAACCGATGTGGACACCTACACCTTCGCCAACGGCTCCGTGTTCCCTGTGCTTTACCTCAAGGAATCATTCCACGTCGAAGCCCTGCTCACACAGACCAACGGCAACCCGATTGGCGGTAAGTGCCTCAATATCTACCTCGACCCGCTGTCTAACACACGACCAATCGCCACCGCTACAACGATGGACGGAACTGGCGAAGTAGAGTGGTTCTCGGGTGACCCTGAGGACAACCCCAGCAGACGAGGGGTCGAACCTAACGGCGAGCAGTTGGAGGGATTTAGGACAGTACGCGTGGCCTACGAGCCCGACAAGGAACTGCCAGGAGGATGCCGGGCCGAGACCACCCCAGTGGTCAATGGCTCCTACATGGATATCGAGGTTCTAGTGCGCAGCCGTGTAGATATCCTTCTGAAAGACCACTGGGCCAGCTCGGTGGGCTACCAACCGGGGGACGATATCACAGGCGCCGTGACAATTCTGCGTGACCGACTTGACCTCTCGGTAGAAGGCGAGACGGTGATATTCACCTTCCAGTACTGGAATGGCACGGGATGGATTACTGGTTTCCCTCCTGAGTACGCCGTCACCAACGAACAGGGTACTGCCAACTTCACTTGGCCTGGAGAGGGCTATTCAGGAGAGAACGTGCCCGGTGAGATAGATTGCGCAGCCGGGGGGCCCTGTGTCCAGAATGGCAAATGGAGGGTGCTGGTACACTTCCAGGAATCGCCGTTCTATGTTGAGGAGTTCCTCAATAGCACTCCCACCATCAAACTCGGAGACGAACTGGTGAAGCAGCAGACCAGCTTCTTCACGGCCAGAGTTACAGTTGTACTCCTCATCGCAGTATCGTTTGCTCTCCTCATTGGCGTAATCATGTATCGCAACTATGCTGAGCGCCGACGCATCGAGATCATCCGCGGCATACTGACCGACTCACTGATGTCACTCAAGGCTTCGAACGACTACATCCAGACCATCTTCAACTGCTACAAGGACCTAGTGAGATTCTTCAGGTCCAGAGGGGCGATGAAGAAGGTCTACGAGACGACTAGGGAGTTCGAGGACGCAATCAGCTCAATGCTCGGAGGGATAGCGTCTCCGGAAGACCTTGACGAATTCTTCTCTATCTTTGAAGAGGCGCGATACTCCGATCACGAGATTGGTGCCGACCAGCGCGACAGGGCCATAGCAACTCTACAGTCGATCGTGAATCACATGACCGCATCGTTGGGTGACTCGATGCTGAATAGGGCGTACTCGAATGAATCTGGCCTGTATGGCACCATCACCAAGGCCGGCGAGTTCGTAGACTCTGAGGGCCAGATTCGTATCGCCGGTATCGACGAGGAAAACCAGAACGACGACTTCCGAATCTGATTGGATATTCTCGGGGTACTGCCCCGTCAATGAGAGGCGCAGCCTTCCGCCCCTTTGGGGCGCCCCGTAGCATTCATAACAGCGCCTCGGGTGGCCGCGCTACCCGAGTAACGTCGAGGGAGTCATATGAGTATGAACACGAGAAAGACCAACCAGGCCTTAGTCACCTTAATCGGTGATCTCAAGGACCACAGCAGGTCAACCGGTTCTGCACTGTGGCGAGACGTCGCTGCCAGACTCGAGAAGAGTCGCAGCAACTGGGCCGCACCTAACCTGAGCCGCCTATCGCGACACGCCGCTAACGAGGATATCGTACTCGTCCCCGGCAAGTTGCTAGGAAGCGGTGATGTGTTGGGTAAGCCTAACGTCGCCGCCTACAGTGTCAGTTCTGGAGCCCGCTCTAAGATAGAAGCAGCCGGCGGACGCGTCATGACAATCCGCGAATTGATGGATGAGAACCCGAAGGGGAAAGGGGTGAGGATACTTGGCTGAGGCAGCAACACTAGTCTACGATGCCACGGACAAGATCCTTGGTCGCCTAGCCAGCCTTGTGGCCAAGCAGCTGATGGCAGCTCGTAAGATAGGTCGCGAGCAACGCATCATTATCTACAACGCAGAACACGCGGTGGTTTCAGGACACAGAACGAGGGTGCTTGCCAACTACGGCAGCAAGTACAAACTCAATCACCCTAGGAAGGGCCCATTCTACCCAAGGATGCCCGACCAGATACTCAAGAGAACAGTTCGCGGCATGCTGCCGTACCAGAAGAACAGCAGCGGGCGCGGCGCGTTACGCGACCTCAGGGTGATGATTGGCAAACCCACTAACCTAACGGGCGACGATCTTCCCGACGGGCACGCGTTGGGCGACACAGCGTCTATCGACAGACCACTCCCACTCAAGTTCGTCCGACTTGGTGAGATAAGCTCTTCACTGGGCGTCGATGCATCCCGATGGGAGGGCGAGTGACATGGCCAAGAAGAAGCCGAAAGGAAAGATCTCTGTCAACATGAGTGGCAAGCGCAAGACCGCTGTCGCCCGTGCCACCGTGCGAAAGGGCAAGGGGCGCGTCCGAATCAATAGCAAGCCGATTCATATTATCGAGCCCGAGCTCGCTCGTCGCAAGGCTCTGGAGCCTGTGCAAATCGCCGAGGCTATGAATCGTCTAGCAGACGCCGACGTCGTAGTAGACGTTCAAGGCGGCGGCCAAATGGGACAAGTCGATGCAATCCGCACCGCCATCGCCCGAGGACTGGTAAAATGGAACGGTGGTGCTGAGGGTGATGACGAGGAATTACGTGACGAGTATCTGAGGTTCGACCGCAGTCTGCTCGTCAATGATCCACGTCGTAAGGAGCCGAAGCATCAAATGGGACGCGGTGCTCGAAAGAAGTGGCAGAAGTCGTATAGGTGATGATAGAATGTTGATTCCGGTAAGGTGTTGGAGCTGCGGCAAGGTGATTGCCCACGTCTACGAGCAGTACAAGCAGGCAGTCGAGAGCGGCGAGGATGCTCAGAGCACCCTTGAGAATCTAGGTATCGAGAGATACTGCTGCAGGAGGATGTTCGTAGGTCACGTAGACCTCCTCGATGAGATCGCCCCGTTCAGCATAGCCAGAGATCAGGTATAGCTAGAGAGCAGTAACCATCCGACAGGGCTTTGACCAATTCCTCCCTCGCTTTGAGAGCCCAAGGGCCTGTAGGTTAGTTTGGCCTATACTTCGCGGCTGGGGGTCGCGCGACCCAGGTTCAAATCCTGGCAGGCCCACCACTTTCACTCCAATTCAGTTCATGTTGTCTAAAAATAGGAGCCCGTAGGGCTCCTAAACCGCAAGTTGAAGGCACTAGGCCACCTTCGTGTACCATGGCAGCGGAGCGGCCGAGTGAAGCAGACACCGACGTGCTCGTGGATCGGCTGGCCGCGGAGATAGCCCATCACTCGAACCTGTACTACAATGAGGCCAGCCCGAAGATATCGGACGCCGAGTTCGATGAACTCTGGAACAGGCTCAGTAGGCTAGCACCCGAGCACCCTCAACTGAGAATGGTCGGCTCGGACCCCTCTCCAGGTTCCGTCAAGGTGAACCATCTGTTCGCGATGCTCAGCCTCGACAAGTCGAGCACTGAGGAGGAGGTTGCGCACTTTGTCGCAGAGACCACCGCCCAGAGTCGCAGGTTCGTGTGCCAGCCCAAACTGGATGGCTCCGCACTCTCACTAGAGTACCGCAGGGGTCGCTTGGTCAGAGCAGCTACCAGAGGAAGCGGGACTCGCGGCGAGGACGTGACAGCAAACGTCCGCAGGATCCCGAACGTCCCAATGTCCCTCAGCTGGAGCGGTGACTGCCACATCAGGGGAGAAGTGGTGATGCCTCTGGAGACCTTCAGGAAAAACTACGCTGAGGTGGCACCGAACCCTAGAAATCTAGCCGCAGGCTCACTCAGGCAGAAGCACATCGAGGCTGGCAAGGGCAGAGCCGAGGATCTCGTTTTCCTCGCTTACGGCGCTGAGTTCCCAGATATCGGCCCAAGGCACCCAGACAGCCCCGAGCCACCAGTGTTCGAGTACGATTCCGAGGTCATTTCGTGGTTGCAGACAGAGGGCATCGAGGTAGCCGGGAACGAGGTCGTAGGTGGCTCCGACGACGACTCAACCAGTGCGGCGATAATGTCGGCCGTGCAGAGGTGGACCGAGGGCAGGGACGCCGCTGATTGGGAGATTGATGGCGTCGTCATCAAACTCGACAGACTGGGCAAGCGCGAACTCCTCGGTATGACCGCGCACCACCCACGTTGGGCCCTAGCCTGGAAGTTCCCTCCAGAGGAGGCTACCACCGTGCTTATGGATGTCGAATGGCAGACTGGGAGGACAGGAAACGTGACCCCTGTCTCCAGAGTGGCCCCAGTAAGGGTATCGGGAGTGACCGTGGAGAACACCACTCTGCACAACAAAGGCGAGGTGGAACGACTCGAGATTATGGTCGCAGACAAAGTCAGGGTGGTTCGCAGAGGAGATGTCATCCCCAAAATCGTGGAAGTGCTCGGACCTGCGAGCGTTACCGATCTCGAAGGGCGACAGCACTCCGACGGAAACCCGTTCGTAGAGGCCCTGCCTGAGCGCCGACCCGTCACCATTCCCGTTGAGTGCCCGCGCTGCGCAACTCCGCTGATTGAGGATGGAGCATTCATCCGATGCACAAACCTCGATTGCCCATCGAGACTAGAGAGGACGATTCTGTATTGGTGCAGGCACCTCGAGATGGACGGAATAGGTGAGAAACTGGCCGAACAACTCTGTGCCACCAGGCTCGTCAGGACGTTGGCCGACCTGTACAAACTCACTCATCAGGACATCGCGGGACTGGAAAGGATGGCAGATAGGTCAGCGAGTAACGTAATCGATGAGCTGGAGGCCAGTCGAAGTATGACTCTCAGCACTTTCCTCACAGCACTGGGCCTGCCGAGGATAGGGCCTGAGATATCCTCAGTCATCGCGACCGAGGTAGGCAGTCTCGAGACTCTTCTCGAACTGGTCGAGAAGAAAGATGAGGAAGCGGGCATGGATGCTGATGGTAAACCGAACAAGTACAACCCAGCGATTGACAGGCTCATTGCCATCGAGAGGGTAGGGGAGACGGTCGCTAGGCTCCTTCTCGATGGTCTGGACACCCGTTCGACCATAGTGAGAGAACTCAGCCTAGAACTTGACATCACCGAGGAGTCGCCCAAGCAGGAGATAGGTCCACTGCTGGGCCAGACATTCTGCATCACTGGGGCCCTCGGTCGCCCGAGGAAGGAGGTCGCCCTGTCCATCAAGGCTGAGGGTGGTAAGGTGGTGTCATCAGTATCTGGGAAGTTGGACTACCTAGTTGCAGGGGAATCTGCAGGTTCCAAGCTCGACAAGGCCAACAGACTCGGTGTCGAGATTCTTTCGGAGGTCGAACTAGCTGAAATGATAGGGATGGACCCCCTTGCTGAGCGCCAGAGTTCGCTGGGCGACTTCTAACCGTACATTGGGCCAGGAGCATCCCCGGCCTCACTGGGTGGGTTTAGGTGCACAGCCATCATCTCGCGAATCTCACCCTCAATTCTCTGCGCCTCTGCCAACAGCGGCTCGGGATCTAAATGCACGGCAGGGAGTAGGTCGTCGAGACACTCGATGATACGAGCCGCCGCTCTGGCATCTGGCATATTACCACCAATCTCACCGTCGGACTCTGCAAGGATTGCCATCACGTCAATCTCTCGTCTCCTACCTTCTCCCATCATGACCCCGGTGATGCCCCCGACGACACCCTGTTTCAGAAGTGGCACCCCGAGTTCCTTCAGAGTATTGTGCGAGGCATCGGTGGAACCTATCCCGAGAATGGTCTCGTCACTCCGGTCATCGTCGAAAATAGAGTGTTGCTGCCCGATTCCCTGTGCGTACGAATCGATTAGAATAGTCGCCCCTACTCCATTCTCCGTGCACCAATCGAGCAGAGTGTCAGCCAGAGGCAGATTCAGTTCTGGGATGACTTGGATCTCGGATGCTATCAGGACCACCTTGTCGCATTTCTCCATAGTGCAGATAGGTTCCCCCGAGTAGAATCTCATCGGCGGCAAGGGCTTGCCGTCTTGGACTAGGCAGACAGGAGGGAGCTTGGAGTGCCTGACACCTCCGACCATCTTCAGATCCAGCTTGTCAACGAGATAGTGCGCCACGATGCTACTGACGAAACCAATCGATGGGAAGCAACTGACGACTAGGGCGCCAGCTGCATTAATATCTGAGTTCACCTCTACCTTCGGTGGCTCCGTCATGTTACGTAATCTCAGCCAATGCTGTTAACCGTTGTCACGCCCGGACTCACCTTGGGGGAGAGGCTTGGAAGAAGGGTTCACTGCGCACCAACTCTCACCCTCCTCATGGAATCGCTACGAGGATTGTCCTCGTAAGTACTGGCTCTCGAGACAACGACTTCCTCGCAAGGCCAGCATGCCTGCTGCCATGGGTACAGCAGTGCACAACTCTGTTGAGGACCTGTGCAACCTCGACCTTTCTGACAGGGAGGACTCCGAGGACGGCTGGCTTCCCCCAACATCGAAAGCCGTCCTTGATCGCCATTGGTCTCTCGAACGTGACATCTTCCTCGCGACTCCGCGCCACCCCAGGTGGAAGGACGAGATGATTACCAAAGCGCACGATGGCCTCGTCGGAGCGCTAAACATTCTATTCTCCAAATCTAACATGGGCAAGGTTGGGCTCTCCGAGGTTACTGTTGGCCAGTGGAAGCAGGTCCAGGACATTGTGCTGGCTAATGAGGGGACTCTAGTGTCCGAGTGCGGTCGTCTGATGGGGCGGCTCGATCTGCTGGTATCCGACCTCGATGAGAATGGTAAATCGAGAGGTTGGATAGTCGCCGATCTCAAGACTGGAAACCCTCCCAAGCAGAAACTCAACGAAAAAGTCAGCCGACAACTCAGGTTCTACCGAGACCTGTTGAAGCAAATTAATCCCGATCACCCCCCAGTCTACGCCGAGGGCTGGTACTCGTCGAACCAGACCGTGCACCGTGCTGACGGGCCCTCGATTCTCGACGATGCTTTTGCAGCCTGGGAGGGTATGAGGTTCACAGAGGAGCCTTTGGAAGGCACCCCCGGAGAGGTGCAGTGCGGGTTTTGCGAGTGGAAGGCATGGTGCCCAGTGTGGTGGACTGCGAGGAGGGACGGCATTCTCCCGCCGGGTAGCATGTTCCGCGATGAAGTGGTCAGCACTGTCAGGTTCGATCCCGAGTCAGGCGCCGCATTGTTTGAGCGAATGCCACCAATCGGAGTCGACGGTGAGCTGGCGCACTCAGACCACCGCTTCGGAGCCATTCTGCGTGACCAAGCACTCGACCAGATGCGCGAACTGATGGATTCGGGCTACGATGGGGCGATATTTCTTGGCAGTGTTAGGGTGGATGGCAAGATAGTCCACCTCGGAGACTGGTGTGAGGTACTCCCGTGGACACCACTGCTCAAGTCAGTCAGAGAATGAGTCGAGCAAGTCGTCGACCGAACCCCGGAACTTGCTGGGGTAGGCCTGCATTATCCTCCACAGCAGCAACAGCGTTGCACCCGCATCTACATCGGCCTGATGACTCCTCTCCATAGCTATCCCGAATCTGTGGCAGAGGTGTCCCAGCGTGTGCCGCCCGGGTATTCTCAGCCTCCTTGCTAGGACCAGAGTGTCGATTATAGCCCGGGGGCGCGGAGTTTCGACACCGGCGCGCATGCACTCCATCTCGAGGAAGCGCCAGTCAAACTGCAGCACATTGTGTCCTACGATGACCGAGTCCTCCATTATCGAAGAAATCTCTGCGATGTGTTGAGAGAAGTCGCTCGCCTCTCTGACATCATCATCGGTTATGCCGTGCACTTTAGTGGTCTCAGCAGGAATCCGCACTCTTGGGTTGACTAGCGACTGCAGGTTGATGTGGCTACCATCTACGTCGCTGCCGATAAACGCGAATTGCACGATCCTGTCAGACCTGTGGCTGAAACCGGTGGTCTCGAGGTCGAAACCAAGCACTCTGTAGCCAGTGAGCATTGCGTCAGACACACCATCTGCTGAGCGGCACCGTCCATGAACTCTCGTAAACCGCGTGGCAACGAGCCGGTTTCCAACAGCCCTATGAGTGGTCAGTTCGACAGTGTGCGTATGACTGGAATCACTAGGGGCGTCTCGTCAGCAATCGTGATGCTGCTACTCGTGACTAGTCTAGTCGGCTGCTCGGGCCTCAGTTCGACAACCCCCAATGCCAGAATCAGTGCTGACCAACAGGAGATTAACATCGGTGAGACGGTGAATTTCGACGCTAGGGAGTCTACCACTCCCGAACCCACTTTCATCGACGAGTACCGCTGGGATTTCGGCGATGGCGAGTCCCGTGACACCAAGCAGGGCATAGTGAGCCACACCTTCGAATTGTCCGGGAATCACGAGGTCGAGGTCACTGTGCTCAATGACAACGGCGAGGTTGATAGGGCCTCACTGACAATCTTTGTGAACTCCCCTCCTACCATCGAAATCGAAATGCCCACTTACGTTAGAGCCGGCGAAACGGCCAGGCTCGATGCAAGCGGTTCATCCGATCCCGAGGGAGCCTCTGTCGAATTCATGTGGGACTTCGACCTAGGCACGGACTCCGACGGAGACGGTGAGAAGACCAACGATGCCGACTCTTCCTCGTCCTACGTCGACCTCACCATCGACATCTCGGGAAACCGCACCGGCTCAGTTTCGGTAATCGACGACAAGGGGGCCATGAGGACAGAGGTCTGGAGTCTGATGGTCATTTCACGCACTTTCAACGTGGTCTGGGAGGAGCAGCACGTAGAGGTCGATTGGTCAGGATACTTAGAGCAGGGCCAGAGCTACGAGATTAACCACGAACCGGGAGCAGGCGCGAGGATAATACAGGTCAACGCGACTCTAATACTCGCAAGGGACCTACTTCCCATAATGTGGCCCGAGGACAATTTCACACTGTCGCTCAGCGTCCCCGCCTCTGGTTGGAGTACCTTCGTCTCAACCCATCATGACAACTTCACCGAGAACGCTAGTGGTAGTCTAGATCGAGGTGAAATGAACTCACACCCAGAGAGCGGCTACACCATCACCGCCGACTCCTCCGATGGACTGGTCGAGGCACTGTTGAACGAACCAGGCGAGCGCTTCGGGCAGGGTACTTGGTACTGGACCATCACTGCTGACCAGTGCGACCCCGACCTGCCGGTGGATGGTGTAGACCCCGATCAGGGCAACGACTGGGAGTTGGTGGTCAAGTTCGTCATACTAGTGCCACGAGTCAGCGAGATCGGCGTGTGAGTCCCGCACGTCTTCGTGCGAAGGGCTTTGAACTCGGCAGCGATGGCGCTTCATGGTCAAGTCGATGGAGATAACCAAGGTCTCCATCCGCAACCGACTTGTCGTCGATGCAGAGGTCCGGATGAGTGATCCCAAGGATTACGACTTCTCACCAAGAGCCGACATTGAGGGCAGCACGCTGAGTCTGTGTAACGAGGGCGATGAGGGTGCTGCGACCTCAATCGAGTTGGATTCCGAGCAGCTGAACACGGCTGAGAGGGACCGCATGCTAGAGTTACGTGTCAAATTCGCAGTTGAGGGGATGCATGGAGTGTTGACTCACAAGACCAAGAATACCAGAATCGCACCCAACGCCAAGAAACTGGCTGAGCCACGCTGGAAGACCGTGCTTCC
>DAGM01000066.1:704-7062 GCA_002495735.1 Euryarchaeota archaeon UBA54 | reverse complement strand
TCGAAATAGCGCTGGACCCATAGTGTAGCCTGGATATCACATGAGCTTGCGGAGCTTGTAACCCGTGTTCGAATCGCGGTGGGTCCGCCATCCAGGGGTCAGTGCCCAGCATGCGACCGATTCAATTACTGAGGGGCTTTGGAGGCGTCACTGGACCCATAGTGTAGCCTGGATATCACTCTAGCCTCCGGAGCTGGAAACCCGTGTTCGAATCGCGGTGGGTCCGCCACTACAGTAAGGGAGCGTTCAAGCACGAACCCCCCGAGGCTGCAACATGGCATTCACCTCGCAACGCCGTGTCGACTTTCCGATGGTAGACCTAGCTCGAATCATCTACTACCCTCAGTTCTGGGACCTCGCTCACCGGTTCTATGAGGAGTCTTGGGAGCACTCATGCGGCATGCACTACAACGTTATCCTGCATGAGCATGGTCTTGGATTCCCTCTGGTGCATAGCGACGCTCAGTTCCTCCACCCTCTGGCCTATGGTGACACCGTGCACTGCACCATAACAGTCCCACGCATAGGCAACACGTCTATCTCGTGGAGATACGAGTTCCGCAATCAGGACGATGTACTGTGCTGGACCTCGGATCAGGTCACAGTATGTGTCGACATGAACAATGTCAAGGAGAAAGTCAGAGTCCCCGAATGGATGCGAGATGGCCTTGCCAAGATGGCACCTGAATGACTACTTTCTCGGCCACTTCTTGGAGAGCGCTTTACTCAACGACTCATCCATAGTCGCATCCCACCAGTTGGCGTCCCGCCAGATGGCATACTTACCTCGAATCCCCCTCATGTCGGCGCCATCAAGACGAGCTCCTTGCAAGTTAGAGAGTCCTAGGTTGGCCTTAATCATCCGCGCCCCTCGCAGGTCGGCGCCGTCCAGCGACGCCATCTTCAGATTGGCCCGCTTCAGCGAGGCGTCACGCAGGTCGCTGCCCGACAGGTTTGCTTTCTCGAGGTCAGCACCATCGAAGATGGCGCGCCGCAAATCGGCGTTCGAGAGATTGACCTCACGCAGATCCCGACCTACATGCGAGGTGTAAGACAGATCCTTAGCGGATTCAGTCACAGGCTCAACTCACAGCGACATGTTCTCGAGATGGTCGAGACCGGCATCGGTTAGTACCACGAAACGATTCTTCTCTGGTTGATTACCGGGGTACTCGAGTAGCGCTTTCCCTCCCTCCAGCATCCTGTTGATGTACAGTGACATGTTCCACTTATCGATCTCCCCCTCTTCCCACTTCTCACTCTGGACTATCAGCCTCTTGATGTCTCTAGGAGGTGTGTCAACCTCTTTCTCAACAGATCTTAGGTAATGGATGGCTGCGAGTATCACATCGCTCTTCTTGTTGATATCGCAGGTGTCCATGAGGCGCTTGAAGGCAGACCCACGTTCCGGAATTCCCGACTTGAGCGCCACTTCGCGAGCCCGATCGATGGCCTCCTGTCTGGCTAGGCGAATCCTTGAGAGAGTAGACTGCCAAGTGTCCTGCTTGGTGATATTGAGCCAAGCGTCATTGACTTCGCGGGCTGAGCCTGAGAGGTCAATCTCTTCAGATCCAGCCTTGATGTAGATTCTGCCCACTCCACTGCTGCCGACTCCAGTCATATAGGTCCCGCAACGCTCCATCGGTGTTAATTTATCGCAGCGTTCCTTAACAGTCAGAGTAGCGAATCAGAGGCATTATCGACATCTCTTCATCGTGGGATTCAATAATCTTCGATTGGGGGGACAGTCCATGGACGAGTACTCGAGCGGCGCCTACCCCCTCGTATTGCATGCTGATGCGGACCCGAATCGCTTGGGCGGTACCGCAATCTGTGGTTTCTCCACTGTTGGCTCTGTGGGGGTCATCGCCACCTCACATCTCATCCAGACCTTAGAGCTCAGTCCAATGGGCACGGTGATGCACCCGAAGTTCCCCGCCATCGCACTAATTCACGACTCGGTTCCTAAGCATCCTGTTAGGGTGTATCAGGGGGACGGCATAGGCGTGTTCACAGCAGAGATACAGTTTCCCAGCGAGAATGACGTGTATTTTGGTGAGACCGTCATGGAGTGGTTCACCAAGGGCGGTTTCGACCGACTCATCGTAATCGACGGTGTGGTCAGCAATGATTTGGGTATCAAGGAGGATAGTGATTTGTGGGGAGTCGCATCTACACGGATGAGTCGCGACCAACTTGACGATGCCGGTATCCAACAGATCCAGCAAGGCATAGTCGCCGGTATTACCGGCTATCTGATTGCCGAAGGCGAGCGCAGAGGGTTGGACGTGACGGCCTTGCTTGCCGAGTGCAACCCGATGTACCCCGACGCCAGAGCCGCACTGATTGCCGTTGAGGGTCTGAGCGAGCTGATGGACCGCGAGATTCCTGTTCAGGGACTGCTCGACGATGCGCGAAACATCGAGGAGAGAGTCAGGGAGGCATTCGAGAGGGCCCAAGCGATGGCGCTGCCCGCTCCCGGTGATGATGACGATGAGGACGACGTTCCGATGGTCCGCTGACTCTAGTAAAACGGATTTGTACCTGCTGCGTGATCAGTGGCGTCGACCACCTCAGAAATCCCCGGAACATTGTCCTTGATCATGACCTCGACCCCCTGTTTGAGAGTCACATCCACCATGCCACAGCCCTGACAGCCACCCCCGAAGGCGATAATGGCCTTGCCGTCATCCACTCCTATCAGGTCGACATGTCCGCCGTGCGAAGCGACCACCGGGTTGACCTCGCTGGCAATGATCTCTGCGACCGCCTTGGAGAGCTCGTCCACCCATAGTGGATTGGGATTGTCAAAACTGAAGCCGCCACCCATCAACGTCTCCTTGTAGTCAAGCGTGGTACCCTCGAGGTACTGAGCGCTTCTGGCTGCGACGAACACCTTCATGCCCTCGATCTCCAATTCGATGTCGTTCTCCTTGCGATCATCGGAGCCAATGAACTGAAGGTCGTACAGGAATCCCTTGGGCCCCCTTCCAACTATCTCGACCCTGAGCACGAGCCCACTCGCCTCTTCTGCCTGATCTGCGAACTGGTCCAGCATCTCACGCGCCTTCGGACTGATGCTCAGCATGGTCTCAATAGCCGTCCGGTGCAGCCCTCTATTCAACCTGTCCGCGTGCAGGCAAGCCTCATCATCAAGACACCCCACGCCGAAACGTGAACGATTCCGAAGTCGTCGACAGACTGGGCAGACCGCTAAAGGACCTGCGGATTTCGGTCACCGATAGGTGCAATTTCAGATGCAGGTATTGCATGCCCCGGGAGCGCTTTGGAGAACAGCACACCTTCCTACCGCGCCGCGCCTACCTCTCATTCCCGGAGATTGAGAAGGTGGTGGCCGCCTGCAAACCACTGGGTCTCGAGAAGGTACGCATCACTGGAGGTGAACCTCTGCTCCGACCAGACTTGCATGAACTAATCTCGAGACTCTCAGGTACCGGTTTGGAGGTCGCACTGACAACCAACGCATCACTGCTGCCCCAACAGGCCGCCAAGCTTGCCGAGGCTGGCTTGGACAGGGTCACCGTCAGCCTCGACGCCCTCGACCCCGAGGTACACTCTCAGATGTCTGACAGCAATATCCCCGTTGGTACCGTGCTCGATGGCATCGAAGCAGCCTTGGAAGCCGGACTCACTCCGCTCAAGGTGAACTGCGTGGTGCAGCGTGGAGTCAACGAGACTGAGGTGATCCCGCTGGTCCGTCACTTCCGCGGGACCGGGGTCACAGTACGCTTCATCGAGTACATGGATGTTGGCAGAACGAACGGATGGCAACTCGGTCAGGTGGTGCCTTCCGCAGACATCCTGACTCATCTACAGGGCGAGTTTGATCTGGTCTCAGTGGAGTCCCAGAGACCGAGCGATGTCGCTCGTCGCTGGGCCCATTCCGATGGCTCGGGCGAAATCGGATTCATCTCGTCGGTCAGCGAGCCGTTCTGCGGTGGTTGCGTGCGTGCGCGTCTGTCCGCCGACGGGATGTTGCACACCTGCTTGTTCGCCTCCGGGGGCCATGATCTCAGGGCCATCATTCACAATGGAACTGAAGGCCCTGCCCTAAGTGATGCGATTTCGGCAATCTGGTCGAGGCGCGATGACCGCTACAGCGAGATTCGCTCTGAGGAGACGGCAGCCCTGCCCCGGGTCGAGATGTCCTACATCGGTGGGTGAACCTCTCTCGAGGTCCTCACGATGTCATCCCAAGGCGCATCGGTCCGGAAAGATGGCTTGCCATAGTGCGCCACTGCTGCTCTGTGATCTGCTTGACGGAGTGCCTCTGCCATGACGCTGGGACTAGGTGGCGAGCCCGAACCGAGCCAGCTCGCCAGATCGTCTACTAGGATGAGGTGCGGGGCATCAATGACTCCCGATTCCTCCGAGATGTGCCTGACACTGCGAGTCACCCTCCTGCGCTCGTACTCGAAATCCCTCTCCGACCAGCCAACCGGGTCGTCCTCGATGGCGTTGGGGCCGCATAGCTCAAGCGCACGCTCCTCGGTCATCGAGACCATCGCCTCGGTCCGGCCCACTGAGCCTATCCACATCGGTCCGGAGATGCGCTTGTCGGAGCGGTCAACGGGGTGAGAGAGCGGTAGGAAGCAGTGCATGGGCAGCGAGTCGAGCGAAGTCTCCGGTTGTAGGCCGGACTCGATAGATGAGGAGACCTCTTTTGCAGTGGGTGAAGCCACCCTCCATCCGAGAGAACCCTCGACGTTGTTAGCACCCTCTACCCCACGTAGAACACGTACCGAGACTCTGAGGTGGTGAGAATCCCATATCGAGAGAAGGGGCTCGATCGAACGCTCGTGCCGTGCAGCAGTCCTAGCTACTGTCGCCAGCAGCACCCTGAGGCCGGAGTCATGTGCCAGTCCATCGGTCCTCACACGCGCCCCGTAGCGGCGCAGTAAAGCGCTTTTCGAAGAGCCGGTCAGGGCAGCGCTATCGGTGGCGCTAATCTCAGCAACACCTCTTCTGGCTAATGACTGAATAGCGGTGTCGAGGAACGGCAGAGGGGAACCGTATGGATCGATGTCAACCCAGTGCCGTCCGTGCTCCAGTACGCTCTTGCGCAGGTCGCCCAGATGCGGTAGCAACTCCCCTTCTCCGTGCTCTGTCGGGAACTCCTCATGGCAACACATAGCCCAGTCGAGGGCCACTGGATCCATGTCCCCCATAGTCGCACTGATGCGGGCCGCACTCTGTGCTGGCAACTCGTTCAACCAGCGTCTGGCCCTCAGTCCGGTGGCCGACAGCCCATCTAATGCGTAGATTGAGCCATCTCCCAACAGCCCCGCCTCGATGCAATGCTGTAGCAGCAGCACACTACGGGTCCTGCTCCCAGCCATCGCCGGATTGTGGAACACAGCACCCTGCCCCTTCGCAGCCGGCCCTGCCCCCAATTCGTTTGGATTACGGGCCAGCCTGCACAGGGTACGTCCTTCGCGGTGCAGCACACCAGGCCAGCCTTCGGGCTCCGTAGCATCCATGTCGGCCCGAGATGATTATCGCACAAGGCATTGACGATTGCAAGCCTCACTCAGTAGTGCTCGAAAACGACACTTGGGTCTGGATGAGTCACTCTTCTGCCATTGTCGTTCACTGAACCCACTCTGCGCGTCCCCGGAAGTCTCTCTGACAGCCAATCCGTAACCGCCTCAGCAATTTCTTCCGATACAGCTAGCACCATCCCCATCCCCATGTTGAAGGTGCGATGCATCTCTCTGCTGCCTACGGAGCCGACATCTGCTATCCACGAGAATTCTGGATGCACCGGCAGAGGGTCATCTATATGCCAGCCAAGACTGTCATGCAACCTGAGCAGGTTAGAGAGACCGCCTCCGGTAATGTGAGCCATCGCCTTGAGGTCCTTGGACGGGCAAGGCCCCTTGCCTTCTCTGCATGCCAACACTAGGTCGACGAGCGGATCTACGTAAATCCTAGTCGGATTCAGTAGGACTTCGCCCAGAGTGATTTCTTCCGCTTCGGCCCACTTGACTATCCGACCATCGCCATCGACGTCGAATGGAACAGTCCCCTCGAGGGGGGCGCCGGAGCGTTTGAGCACCGCTCTGACCAAGGTGTATCCGTTGGAGTGCAGACCGCTGCTTGGAAGCCCAATCAAAACATCCCCTGACTCTAATCTGTCCCCGGTAATCGCATGTCCCGCAGGGAACCACCCGAGAGCCGTTCCAGAGAGGTCTAGTTCGATTACAATTCCTGGAAGGGTAGCCGTTTCACCTCCAGCAAGAGTCACTCTGGCCATCTGGCAACCCTCAGAGAGTGAGGAGCCCAGCGCAGAGTGCACCGTAGGGTCACTCTTTGGGACAGCGATGTAGTCAACGAA
>DAGM01000066.1:0-581 GCA_002495735.1 Euryarchaeota archaeon UBA54 | reverse complement strand
GTCCCCGGTAATCGCATGTCCCGCGGGGAACCACCCGAGAGCCGTTCCAGAGAGGTCTAGTTCGATTACAATTCCTGGAAGGGTAGCCGTCTCACCTCCAGCAAGGGTCACTCTGGCCATCTGGCAACCCTCAGAGAGTGAGGAGCCCAGCGCAGAGTGCACCGCAGGGTCACTCTCTGGGACAGCGATGTAGTCAACGAAGGCGAGTGGTTCTGCGCCAACGCAGATAAGATCGTTGACGTTCATAGCTATACAGTCGATACCCACGCCTTGCAGCCACCCCACCTGACTGGCCAGTTGCAGTTTCGAGCCCACTCCGTCGGTCGCCAAGGCGAGTCGCGAATCACCGAATTCTATGATGCCTCCGAACCCACCAGGCAGGGGAACTGGAGCGCCCTTCTCGCCCGGCGTTCTCACTGATGAGCCGAGTGCACCTACCAGGCTGGCTATAGCTCGTCCTTCAGCATCGATGTCGACACCGCTGGAAGCGTAGTCCATCGGCCCACCTTCCACACCACTGCGGGGGGGCTGCACTCCATCATACTCACTATCTCTAGATTACTTGCGATACAACGAAAAAC
>DAGM01000024.1:1304-16904 GCA_002495735.1 Euryarchaeota archaeon UBA54 | reverse complement strand
CCCCGTCCCCATTCCAGTCAATCCCGTCGAACTGCTCATTATTGGGCGAGACGTAAATCTCGTTGATGTAAATCGCATCGGTGGGCGCTGCTTGGGCAGATGCCACCATTGCAGGACCTAGGCCGGACATCAGCATCAGTAGGATTGCAGACATGACTGCTACGCGCATGGCCCACTAACGCCCCGCTTCAGGCTTTCAACCCCACCGCCCCGCGGTACAGAGCGCATCATGTGCGAAGTGCGAAATACGGCCATAGCGCGGGTCCAGCATGGCCGAGCGCAGCAGGCCGAGAACAGTACTCGCGGCAATCATGGTCGCCAGCATGGCATTCGCGGGGTGCTTAGGAGGAGGCGAGTCCGTAGAAGATAGCACCGTGCCTTGGGATTCGGACTACCAATACATCGACCTCCCGTCCTCGTACGAGGACCCACGCAATTTCACAGTCGCAGCCCCGTTCTCAAACACCACTTGGGGCAACGCATCATGGACGGTCTACGGAAACGAGCACGGCGGTAACTGCTGCGAGCACTATCTCGCCGCCACGAAGGAGGGCTGGATTCTCAACTTTGGCGGCGAGTATCCTACATGGAGTGAGGACAGGGGCCTCACCTGGCAGGAATACCTGCCGACTATATTCTCCCAGCTAGGTTGCCGTGAATGGAAGCCGACTGTTCCCGGCCAAGAGGGACTCGGCGAAGGCAGCATAGTCCAAGCCACAAACGGGGATCTAATCTCCATGGGATGGTTCCCCTACCCTAGTACGAGCGGTGCGGATCAGTTCTACGCATTCTTCTACGATGCGGAGGACCAAGAGTGGAGTTGGTGCTTCAATAGGACCCCTGAGCCGTTCTATGACAGGTCCTGGCAGGTTGAGGTTGTGGGCCCAATAAACAGCTTCCTGTATGGCAACGGGCCATGGGCCAGTCTGGTTATTTCGAACTTCTGGCATCAGGTTCAGAACATCGGAGGCCAGATATCCACTGATGGACTGAACTACGATTACTTCGGTTTCCCTGACAGAGACGATAGCCTAGATGTTATGGAAGTAGATCTGAACCCGGAAACCCTCGGTCCGGAGTGGGACTTCACCAAGCCCCACAAAGAAATGAGGTCCTTCCCAGTTCCATCTGGAGGACTTTACTTCCCCAACTACTTCATCGATGGTAGTGATGCTTACCTAGACACTTCTCTAAATTGGTGGACGGGCACCACTTTGAACGGTTCATCACTTCCATCGCAGTACTGCGCTTTCGACTCTTCTACTGCATTACACTGCGTTACTGCAGGCGGCACTATCCTAACTCACATGCTGTCATGGGATGGCGGTGAGAGTTGGCAGAACCAGACCTACAATCTATCTGCTGAGACCTCTGAACTTGAGGAATGGGAATTCCACACTAATGGTGTTCACGATTTATTCGTGCTAAATGTCCGCTACCAGAGCGCTGCCGGTCCCGATATCGACTTGTCATGGCATGTTAGGGAGTACTCAGAGAGTATGTTTCCAGACATGAGGACATACTTGGGTCTCGGCGATCTAGATTCGACATCCGGCGCAGGCAATGACATCAGGTTCGACTTTGCAAGTATGGGAATCCTGCCCGATGGTGGTGCCTTCATCGCATATCACGACTCAACTGATCCCGACCCACTGTTCGGCGTAGAGATGCTTCTCCCAGCCAGATACGGTCCTGCAGTGGCCTAATCACTGGCCTACGTGGAACACTATCGCAATACCATCGACCTCGAATGAGTCCGCCTCATTTGGTGCCGACCCCTCATTCAGGGTGGCGCTACCGGCCCGAGTCTCACTCTGCACGTGAACCCAGTCTTCGTCGGCCATCTCCGCACCTTCAATCCAGACTGACAAGGAGATACTTTCCTCGACTGCGAGGTCGAGTTCCTTGCGCTTCGACTGAATCCTACGTATCACATCGCGTGCGAGCCCGCGCGACATCAACTCCTCGTCGATGTCCATATCAAGCACTAGAGAGACGTCTCCGAAGTCTTCGTCAGATAGGGTGGCGGCCGAGTAACCCTCTTTCTCAGTGCGACGTATCTCAATGTCATTCATTGTAATCTGGTAACCTGCGAGGGCGGCGATACCGGCCTCGATCTCCAGCAGCAGTGAGTCCGGATCGGAGGTGTCGAGCTTCGCAAGCACCGCTGGCAGGTCTGACCTGCACTTCGCGCCCAATGCCTTTCTGTTTGGTTCGAGTACAATCTTCTGGAAACGGTCGAGATCCGCTTCAGTCATCAGGTTCTCAACATTCAATTCCTCTGCTAGAATCTCGTGGAAGTCAGTGAGGTCCGGGCCGCCGATAATCCAGCCGTTGCGGCACGGCAGCCTCTGTCGGCGACCCCCTTCGGCTCGGACACGCCTACCTGTCTCAGCGAGCGCGCGCACGAGTTTCATCTGCTGCTCCAGTCCGTAGTCGCGTGGAGGCAAGCTACGCTCGACCAGCGCCGAGCCTAGCGGCCAGTCTGCAAGGTGGACCGACGATCCTGCAAGATCTCGGTGTATCCTGTCAGGCATGAATGGAGAGACGGGTGCCATCAATCTGCAGACCAGCAAAAGGGCCTCATGCAGAGTATGTTGGCAAGCCCGCTTGTCGCTGCTGTCGGCCTCATCCCACAGTCTACGCCGAGAGCGACGGACGTACCAGTTAGAGAGGTCGTTGACGACGAACTCCTCGAGTTCGCGCCCCGCCTTGTGGAAGTCCCAAGATTCGAAGTGCTCGTGGTAAGTATCTGCCATCGCGTTCGCCTTAGACAGCACCCAGCGGTCGAGTGGGCTGCGCTCAGCCACAGCGACGTAGCCAGACTTGTCGTCGGCATCGAAACCGTCCATAGACGCGTAGTCGGCGTGGAAGCGGTAGACGTTCCAAAGTGTGAGGAACATCTTGGCGTAGGACTCTCGGACTCCATTGGGGTCGAAGTTGGTTGGCGACCACGGCGCACTCTGCGTAGTCATGTACCAGCGGATTGAGTCCGAACCCTCTTTGTTGAAGTGATCCCAAGGATCGACGACATTCCCCTTCGACTTACTCATCTTCTTGCCGTCTTTGTCGAGAATGTGGCCGAGTGAGAGGCAGCGGCGGTAGCAGGTGCTGCCGAATACCGCCGTAGAGACTGCTAGCAGAGAGTAGAACCAACCGCGCGTCTGGTCGACAGCCTCGCAGATGTAGTCTACCGGGAACGAACCTGCGAATTTATCCTCGTTCTCGAAGGGGTAGTGCCACTGCGCGAACGAGGCGCAGCCCGAGTCGAACCAGCAGTCCATGACATAGGGCTCGCGCACCATTTCGCCCGAGCAGCCGTCCGAAGGGCAGTGCAGCCTGACGTCGTCGACGTATGGTCGGTGCAGCTCGGGAGGCACAGGAGAGTCACCTGTCTTCATCGAGGTCATCTCCTCGATGCTGCCGATGCAGTGCTCGTGGCCGCAGTCGGAGCAGATCCACACTGGGATAGGGGTGCCCCAGTAACGTTCGCGACTAATCGCCCAGTCCTTGATGTTCGAGAGCCACTCTCCCATTCGCTTGCTACCGGTCCACTCCGGAGCCCACTCGACCTCGGAGTTGTGTTGCAATATCTCGTCGCGAACCGAGGTCATGCGGACGAACCAGCTGTCCATCGCGTAGTACAGCAGAGGATGATCGGTACGCCAACAGTGCGGGTAGTCGTGAGTGTATGTGTGCTCGCGGTACAGCATCCCCTCGTCAGAGAGGTAGTCTATGATGTCCGAATCGCAGTCCTTGACGTAGCGTCCGTCGAGCATATCATGGGTCCCGGAGATGAAGTTTCCGTCAATCCCCACGGTGTGTTGGGCCGGGAGGCCAACCTGCATGCCGAGGTTGTAATCCTCTTCGCCGTACATCACTGCCGTGTGGACTACTCCTGTGCCGTCTGTGGTGGTGACAAAGTCCGCCTCGACCACGGTCCAAGCACTCTCAGAACCGCCTCTATCTACTGCACCGGGGAACAGAGGTCGGTAGGTCTTACCAACCAGTGTCGAGCCAGGAAATTCCTCAATCACTTCGACTTGGTGCCGCAGTACATCAGAGAGCAGGTCTTTGGCTAGGATCAGTTCCTCGCCGACTCCAGCGCCCCCTCGCCCCTCCCAAGAGCCAGATGGCAACTCAGTGATTCGGACGCGACAGTATGTGACATCCGGTCCGATAGCGAGGCCGACATTGCCCGGTAGGGTCCAGGGGGTTGTCGTCCAAGCGAGGATGGAGGCATCATCATCGATGAGTCGGAACTTGATGTAGACAGCCGGCTCGGAGACCTCCTTGTAGCCTAGTGACACCTCGTGGGTAGAGTAGCTGGTACCAGTCTGGGGGCAGTATGGCAGGACCTTGTGGCCACGGAACAACAGACCTTTGTCGAACATCTGCTTGAGTGACCACCATGCCGACTCGATGTATTCGTCGTGCAGGGTGACGTATGGGTCATCCATGTCGACCCAGAAACCCATCCTCTCGGTCATCTCACGCCATACCTCTTCGTAGGTCCAGACGCTTTCCTTGCACTTGTCGTTGAAGGCCTCCATGCCGTACTCCTCGATAGCCTCGTTCGACATCAGGTCGAGTTTCTTTTGCACCTCTATCTCAACAGGAAGTCCATGGGTATCCCATCCTCCCTTGCGCTCAACGACATGCCCCTCCATGGTCTTCCATCGACAGACCATGTCCTTGAACAGCCTCGAGATGACGTGGTGAATACCCGGCCGACCGTTTGCCGTGGGCGGCCCCTCGAGGAAGGTGAAGGGGCTGGCACCATCTCGGCGCGCCTCGATAGTCGCCTCAAAAGTCCCCTCTTCATTCCAGGTTTCCATCAAGGTACTTTCTAAGGCGACCGGATCGAGGTCGCCTGCAGGTTTGGGTACGCCCATCGGCCCAGCGACCTACAGCGCTGTATTGAAGATGCCCCGGTCGCCCATAGGGCGAATTCATTATTTAGCAGACTTATTAGTGACCGCCGAGACGCCTTGAACATGTCTGAGACGTCTACTATCGCAGTCGGTGGGATGACCTGCACGGGCTGCTCTGGTCGTGTGAGAGACTCCTTGGAGGCTCTGGACGGAGTTCTGAGCGCTGATGTATCCCACGAGACCGGGCAAGCAGTGGTTTCGCACTCGGGGACTGGACACGAAGCCATGCTTGAGGCCATAGTCGGTGCTGGCTACAATGCAGAGGGAACGAATCCTGATTTTGACTGGAACGACCGCGAAATCTGGAAACAATCTGCTAACAACACCAAGTGGTGCCTAATTGGCTGCTCCATCGGAGAGTTTGGAACTCTCGCCTACTATTCCTACTCAGGAATCACGGCTGATTTGGAATTATTTTCAAAAATCTGGTACTTCTACGCAATACTGCCTCTGATTAACGGACTTGCAACTAGCGTGATGCTGGAGACCACTATCCTGATGCGAGGCCAGATGGACTTTCGCAACGCCCTTTCTACCGCTTTCGGAATGTCGTTCATCTCAATGCTCATGATGGAGATTGCGATGGAGATTACTGACCTTTTATTCACCTCGGGAGAACTAGGGATGAATCCTATTGCAATACCATTCATGCTCATAGTTGGTTTCCTTACTCCGTGGCCCTACAATTACTGGAGGCTCAAGAAGTACGGAGTCGCATGCCATTGAACCGGAGGAGTGGTAATGGAAGATTGGCAGACATTGAGTAATGAGATTGCTGATTGGCTAAAGGAATATGCCGACAGTAACCAAATCACCGCTCTGATAGTAGGGGTTTCAGGAGGCATCGACTCTGCTGTAACCTCCGCCTTGTGTGCAAAAACAGGATTGAAAACTATCGCCCTCAACATGCCCATCCATCAAGAGGCCCTACAATACGACCTTTCCAATCTACACATAGAGTGGCTGAAATCAAGATGGGAAAACGTCGATAGCCACACGATAGATTTGACTCGCACTTTCGACCTCTATGCAAATGAGTTGAGCAACCACAGCCTTTCTGATTTGGCATCGGCCAATACTAGGGCTAGGCTAAGGATGACAACTCTGTATGCAATAGCGGGATCCAACAACGGAATTGTAGTGGGAACCGGGAATAAGGTCGAGGACTTTGGGGTGGGATTCTTCACCAAGTATGGAGATGGGGGTGTGGACATTTCCCCCCTCGCTGATCTGTATAAGTCAGAAGTATATGCACTCGCGGAGGCATTGGGTATCGTCCAGGAAATTCAGGAGGCCGCACCTACGGATGGGCTTTGGAATGATGGCAGAACCGATGAAGATCAAATGGGTGCAACTTACGAAGAATTAGAGTGCGCTATGGGGCAAATAGAGAACCCATCTAGTGAGGCATTGACGGAAAGACAAGAAGAAGTATTGGGGATTTATCGAAGACTACACAATGCTAATTCTCACAAAATGAACCCCATCCCTATTTTCAAGAGATAAGAAAAATCAGTCGCCCGAATCAGTGGTGATGAGCCCTCTCTTCCGGTTCGAGCAGGATTGCACCGAGTATCATTGTGAGTGTGGCGAATCCGGCTAGACTTGCAGCAATGTACGCTTCTTCGTAAAGGGCTGCACCCAACTCTGCTATGTGCAAGACCCCGTGAAGTCCAAGCGACATCTGTACTAATCGTGTTATCAATGATTTTACCATGTCAACGCGTAATAGTAATCAGATTTGAAAAGTATGTATGGGAAATTTGGTTTGCGTTGTATTGAAGGGGGTCTCCATACGCGAGAAAGGCGTGGACATCCCAGGTGACCTGAGCTCAATGCTCGAGGGCGGGCACGGCCCGACCAAACAGAAGGCAGCCAGACTGGTCGTCGATTTGGCCTCCGCAGCGAGTGCGGACGAATTCGTCCGTGTCGAGCACGCCCACGTTTCAGGTGTCAGTGTGATTACCGGCGGTCACGGCCTCAGGCGTTTCCTCTCTGATCTGGCAGGCGACCCCGAAGGCAAGGTAGTGATTCCTACCACCCTGAATTCAGCGGGGTGCGATCACGAGAGGATGGATGAGATGGGCATCGATCACCCTGACTTCTTAGAGCAGCAGTTCGAGATAGTCCACGCTTACTCCAATCTTGACATAGATGCCATCCTATCATGCACGCCCTATGACAGGGGTATCGAATCCGGTGACGGAATCGGCTCATGGGCGGAGTCCAATGCAGTCTGCTTCTCCAACTCCTACACTTCGCTCGTCACCAACCGTGAGTCCGGCCTCTCCGCGCTCGCCACTGCGCTCACTGGTTGGGCCCCCCGGTGGGGGCTTCACCTCGAAGAGAACCGTATTCCAAACATCCTCGTAAGCATCGAGTGCGCGATGTCGGACCCGACCGACTGGAGCGTGCTTGGGGACTGGATTGGTAAACAGATTCTCCCTGATTGGGAACTCCCTTGGGGCCCGATGCCACGCATCACCGGACTGCCCGAGTGGGCCAGCTTTGAGATGCGAAAGGCGCTTACAGCGGCGGCGGCTAACTACGGCTGCCCCCTGCTCTGGGCCGACGGTCACACCGTTGACGCGCCCTCTGTGGAAGACTATCAAGGCGAGTTGACCTTCACTGAGGAAGACCTCGCTGAACGCTATCGCGAACTCGCACCGAGAGGGCAGATTGACCTAGTGGTCATTGGCTGCCCACAGGCTAGCGTCGGTGAGGCCCGCACAGCTGCTGCTGCTGTCAGGGCAAGGATGGAACTGGGTGAGGCCATACCAGACCAGCGGCTCTGGGTCTTCATGAGTGGCCACAACCACGACCTAATCTCCGTCGACGGCACTCTCGACGTGCTAGAGGAGGCTGGGGCACTCGTTCTCCGTGACACTTGCCCCGAGGTCACGCCGTACAACCGCTCGCGCTACAACCATTTGCTGACCAACTCCCTGAAGGCTGAGCACTACCTAACCAGTGGACTCAACCGGATGCCCACCAGTGTCGGCACTATTGAGCAGTGCGTCGCCCACGCTTTCGACCCGACCCTCGTTACCGGCGAGCGCCCGGTACTGGGTTCGGGGGTTGCCAAGCCGATACCATCCGCGAAGACGCAGCGCCGTGGCGAATACGAGTCCATTGGAAGTGGGATACCCAGCCAGAGCGAGTGGATGGTCTCAGGAAAGGCGTTAGTGACTGACGTTCCAATCACATACCTCGGTTATGTCAACTGCGACACTGGATTCATTGAGGAGCCCGGGCACCCTCTCGATGGGCATTCCATTGAGGACACCGTACTAATCTACCCAAAGGGCTCGGGCTCTACTGTCGCGCCCTTCGTACTGATGGGGCTAATCTACACCGACAAGGGTCCGATTGCAATCGTCAACCGTGACGTCTGCCCGCTTACCCTGCCTGCCGCCTCCCTTCTGGGAGTTCCCTACGCCCACAGTTTCAGCTCCGATCCCACAATGGAGGTCAACTCTGGAGACGTTGTTGAGATCTCGCTGAACGGTGGTGTGACAACCCTCAGGGTCGTCAGTAGAGCAGGAGAGGATTGATGACTCCCAGTGCTTCGCACTGGTTCCGTGTCTAAGCGAAGCGACCCCGAACCATGTCGAGATCAGGACCTCGGCCTGTTCGAAGTAATCACCCGGGACGGTGCTGCTAGGATAGGGCGGCTGCACACAGCACACGGTCCGATGAACACACCCACCCTGCTCCCCGTCGTCAATCCTAACCTCCGCACTATCGAGCCGCGTGAGATGTGGGAGAGGTATGGCATCGACGCTCTGATTACCAATTCGTACGTTATCTGGAAGCACGACGACCTGAAAGAGAGGGCGCTGGACGAGGGCATACACTCGATGCTCGACTTCCCTGGTGTGGTAGTCACCGATTCGGGCACCTTCCAGTCCTACGTCTACGGCGATGTCGAGGTTGGAGTCTCCGAGATAGTAGAGTTCCAGCGTGAAATCGGCGTCGACATCGGCACTATGCTCGATGTCTTCGGTCGCCCTGACATGAGCCGTGAAGAGCTCGAGGCATGTGTTGATGAAACAGCTCGTAGGGCCAAGCAGTCACTCGAATCAGCAGGAGATACCTTGCTTCTAAACGGGCCAGTCCAAGGGGGCCTGTATGAAGACCTGAGGGCTAAGGCCGGTGACCTGATGGGCTCAGCTGAGGGGGAGTTCAGGGGTTTCGCCATCCACCCGATCGGAGGCATCGTCCCTCTGATGGAGAAGCAGCGCTACCGAGAGCTGTTCCAGATCCTGCTCGCTGTTAGATCGACTACACCTCCTGACCGCCCAGTGCACTTGTTCGGATGCGGTCATCCGATGCTGTTCTCCTTGGCCATCGCTCTAGGTACCGACTTGTTCGACAGCGCGGCCTACGCAATCTTCGCTCGCGACGACCGAATCTTGTCTCCCCATGGCACTGTCAGACTGAAAGGGCTCACTGAGTGGCCGATTCACTCCGCAGCCCTGTTCGACCTTACTCCCGAAGAGGTTCGCGACATGGATCCCGAGGAACGCTCGGTCCTGCTCGCTCACCACAACCTCGAGGTCACCCAAGCCGAGTTGGCACGTTGCCGCGAGGCGATTCGTAACGGCTCAATTTGGCAGCTCGCAGAACAGCGTAGTCACTCCTCACCGCAACTCAGAGATGCCTTCGCTTGGGTGCTGGAGCAACTAGAGGAAATTCCAGACGGTCCCGTCGGCGTCTCGGCCCTCGATCTCATAGTATCCACCGACCCTGTGAGGAGTGGAGGTGAGAAGCTCAGTGACGACATTGGAACAAGGCCGCACGTCCTACATCTACACGCCCTCCTCTCCATGCGATGGAGATTACCTGGGTCATGGTGGGATGGATCCGACTCTGATCCTGAGAGGGTTGTGCTGATTGAAGGGGCAACCCCTCCGTGGCGTGATTCCGCGCTCGGAGCGGTGGTCTCGGCACTGCTCGAAGAGCCTAGGAGCATCATCATGCTCTCGACTCCTCTCGGCCCCATCCCGTTCACCTTGGAAGATGTCTCCCCCTGGTGCCATCTTGATTGTCCCGACAATGTTTGGTTGGATTCGTACGAGGACGAGGAGATTGCCGAAGAACTAGCCGAACTAGGTCTCGCCGAATTACCTCTGGTTCGCGTCGAGCAATGCGCCATGCCCGAAGGAAAACGCGTCGGCGATGTGAGGGATTGGCTCGACCGCTGCGCAGTGGTTGACAAACTTGCAGTACTGTGCGGAGTCTCACCGAGCGACGGCTGCAGTCTGACTGAGGGCATGAGCTCCCGCCGTTCTCGCACAGATCGGATGGTCAACGTACTGCTGGAGGATGAGCACATTCTTTCGCCGCGTCTGTCCGATGGGGGCATCAGTCTCGCCCTCGGCGGCGCCCGGCGCCTCAATGCTCTCAATCCCGGTCTCCCCGGCCGCTTTGACGAACCGGCCGATGACGGCTCAGAGCACCCAGGGGTGCCGCGTGTCTGGCTGCTCGATGACGCCATTCCATTCGTTGGCAGGGGCCGCAACGTGATGCAGGGTTACGTGCTCGGTGCAGACCCTCATCTGACTCCGGGCCAGCCCTGCCTAGTGGTCGACGGAAACGGTGGGCTGATTGCTCATGGCACTGCTGTGGCAACCGCACGGGAGATGGCTCATCTCAAGAAGGGAATTGCAGTCAGGGTGCGTGACGGGGCGTTGAGAGACGATTAGACCTCTCCTCCGGCCCCGTTGGGGATTAATTCAAGTGGCGCACTTACTAGCGTAGTACGACTCCCTTAGGGGAGTCGGTGTTGAAAAATGGGCGAAGAATGGGATGGCAAATCTGTCATCACAGCGCGCAATTTGCGCAAAATGTACGGCCCTCATCTCGCGCTGGATGACGTCAATCTCGAGATTCCTCCTGGGGCAGTCGGCATTCTTGGTCCAAACGGAGCTGGCAAATCGACTCTGTTCAAGTGCTTACTCGGACTGATTACTACCACTTCGGGCGATGGTACCGTCCTTGGTTACGACATCAGGACAGAGGGAGATAAGATTCGCTCCCGAATCGGCTACATGCCGGAGTACGACGCCCTCGACCCAGACCTCTCTGCGATTGACCAGGTCAGGTACGCCGGCGAGTTACTGGGAATGAATCCAGCACACGCGACACGCAGGGCTCACGAGGTGCTTGAGTACGTTGGCCTGAAGGACCAGCGATACAGAAAAATCGAGACCTACAGCACCGGGATGAAGCAGGCCGCCAAACTGGCCTGCGCCTTGGTTCACGACCCCGACGTCCTGATATGCGATGAGCCCACGAATGGACTCGACCAGAGGGCCCGCGAATTCATGCTGCAAACTCTCCGCCGCACGGTCTCGGAGGGTAATCGCTCCGTTCTGATGAGCAGCCACGTGATGGACGATGTACAGGAGGTCTGCGACAGGATAGTGATGATTCACAACGGCAAAATCGTGGTGCAGCGCCGAATCGAGGATCTCGCTAGGCAGATTGAGCGCGAAATCGAGATTTCCGTGTGGGGCGGTGCTAGTAGGATGCAGCAGGAACTTGAGTCCAGAGGTTTCGTGGTGCGACGCCTCGGCAGGGTGCTTCGAGTGGATAGAACCGATGATAACACCACGAGGAATATCCTCGAGGCCGCTGTCTCCGCCGACGTGCAAGTCAGGCAGATGCAGGAGTACGAGCCGGACCTTGAGGACATCTTCCTGCTCATCATGGAAAGGCTTGGTGCCGAAGTCAGGAGCACTTCGGATCTAATGACAGCAGCGCACACAGGAGATGATCTTGATGAGTGATGATGGCATAGACATCGGGGGCGGCAAGACTCGGATGGAGGTGGCCTACGGTGCCGGCGATGGCGACGACGAAGCCAAGGCTACCGTCGCTAGTAAGGAGGCCGAACTGGGCGCTATCTTCGACCAGTCCTACCGGCCGTGGGACGGTGAACTGGGTCCTAGATGGGCGAGGAACTACGCGATTTTCAGACACCACGTCTACGGCCTGTTCCGAAGCACAGGGCACCGGCACTATCATCCGATGGTCAGGCTAACTATCTTCGTCATACTTCTGTTCTCCTTACTGCCAGTGCTGATGCTGTTTCTCGCCTCTCTCTCCGGTGACGGTTTCATGGCCGACACCTTCTCGAGGATGTGGGGTATCAACCGTTACAACCTGTGGGGGCAGGTCCTTGGGTACTTCCCTCGTAATTTGTGCTGTTGGCCTCTACTGACTGCTCTGGTAGTGGGGGGGATGATTTCGGATGACCGTAAGAACGGCACCAGCGCCATCTACTTCTCGCGCCCCGTGACAAGGCTTGACTACACTGCGATGAAGTATCTCAGCGTCGCTGTGGTGCTGGGCTTCGTCATCGTGTTGTCCTACTTCGTCTACTACACCTCTGCAATCGTGTTCAACGGCGAGGGCTGGGCCTATCTCGTCGACACTCTGCCGATGTTTGTTGGCGGGCTGATTGCTGGAATCCTCGTGGTCATCACCTACACCTCGATCGGCCTTGCCCTCTCAAGCATCAGCCAGAGCCGCTTCTTCGCTGCAATCGCCTTCCTCAGCGTAATCTACGGCACCAAGCTGCTGGCAATGCTAATCGAAACCCAGTTCGACACCTCGATACTCTACGTCCTCAGTCCTTACGACTGTCTGGCCCAAATAGGTCAGTGGCTGCTAGGCATCGATTCCAACTACAATCATCCGTTGGCCTTCTCGCTGGTATCAATCATCACAATCAATGCGGCCTGCATAGCCCTTCTGGTCGCACGCGTCAGCTCTCTGGAGGTGACTAGGGAATGAGCGACAAGACACCTGCCGTTCTCGTTGATCAGGTCTCGAAGTGGTACGGGGAAGTCATTGGAATCAACGATGTGTCATTGGCCATAGATGGTGGTGTCACCGGCGTGCTTGGCCCCAATGGGGCCGGTAAATCAACCCTGTTCAAGCTCCTGATGGGGCGACTCAAGCCAAGCCAGGGCAGTGTCAGACTGTTCGGTGTCGACCCGTGGACCAACACCGCTCCTTACCGGCGGGTCGGATATGTCAGCGAGTCTGAGAGGATGTATGACTGGATGACCGCTCTTGACTTCGTAACAACCCTCGCGAGGCTGCATGGGATGACACGAGAGGAGGCTACGGCGAGAGCCGAGCATGTGCTCGATTTCGTAGGTCTGTCCGATGTCCAGAACAAGGAGTTAGGCAAGTACAGCAAGGGTATGAGGCAGCGCGTGAAGATAGCCCACGCACTGGTCCACGATCCCGATCTCATCATCCTTGATGAGCCGCTGCACGGCTGCGACCCGATAGCCCGGACAAGCATCATGAGCGTAATCAGAGAGCTTGGTTCGCAGGGCAAGACCGTCATCATCTCGAGCCACATCCTCGAGGAGATAGAGCGCATCACTGAGCAGATTGTCATACTCCATAACGGCAGATTACTGGCGCTTGGTAACTTGCATGCCATCAGAGCCCTTCTCGACAAGCACCCTCATCGCATTCTGCTTACCTGTGACGATCCGCGGCACCTCGCTTCCGAGTTCATCTCCGAAGATCCGGTCTATGGGGTCCGTTTCCCTGAGGAGGGGAAACTAGAGATTCAGACCAACGACCTGTCGGCCGCCCATGCAATACTGCCACGCGTTATTGTGGATTCCGGGACCGATGTCTCGGCAATCGAGAATCCCGACGACAACCTTGAGTCGCTGCTCAAGTACCTGATAGGGGGCGATTCTTGATGGACGCCAAGGGCAGGGCGCTCAGCGAGACCGTCTGGACCCGTCTGGACCGCAAGGCCGGGGCCATTACCGAACTAACAATCAGGCAGCTCAGACACCGCATGTCCACTTGGGTCGTCCTCATCGTCGGCGCCCTCGTCATGGCTCTGCTGTTGGCATTCTACGTTGATGCCATCAGGGACGACTTTGAACCAGTCGACAATGACGGAGACTCGGTTGATTGGGACAACGATGGATATCCGCAGGGCCAAGAGAACAAGTACGGAACCAGTGACTGGGACGGACAGGAGTATCCTGGCTCGGGATACTACGTCATGACGGGAGAGGTAGATTGGAACGACGAACCGAGATCTCACAGCGGAAATCACACTTGGGAGGGGCAGGGCTATCTCGATGCCGAGTGGGTAGATCTTGATTACACTGGCAATAGATGGTCCGGACTCGTCGACTGGGGCGAGGTGAACCCCTGTCCAGAGGGCGATGCGCTCGATGACTGGTGGCCCGACTGGGGCGAGGCCTGCACCTACGACGACGGACTCTACTTCGTCTCGGGCAAGTTCAGGGCATCCGGATCGGTGAGTGTTCCCGAGAATGTCTACATGCAATGGGGCCACATGACGCTAGAGTCCTATGTCGAGCCGGAGCCGGCCTCGATGTACATAGACGAAGATGGCATACTATGGGATGGCAAAGATGTCTCCGAGATTGGCATCGAGGTGGACGATGACGGTGACTGTTTGTTGATGATGAACGACGATAACCGTAATGGTATTCCCTGCGACGTGATTTGGATTCTTGACGCTGACGGGGACGAGATTGTCGAGATTCGTGCGGATTACAATGTCAACGAGGACCCCGAGGAGAGCAAGTACCTCGGCGAATCATCCCACAGGACATTCATCATTGGCACTGGCAAGATGGCCTTCGTCATGATGCTTGGTATTTTCATACCGCTTTTCCTTGCTCTCGGACTGGTCAGAGATGAGACCGAGAACGGCACTTTGCATTACTTGCTGTCGAAGCCTATACATCGTGCCGAGTTCATCATCTACAGGCTGCTTGGGTACCTGCTGTTGGCGGGCACCTACATCCTCGTGCTGGTTTTGCTGATGGCTCTGGTCACCTCGCTGATAGGGCCCGGAGACAGTCTAATCAGACTCTCAGATTTCCCGGTGTGGCTCGGCATAGGCCTCGCCACAGTCTTAGTGCTCGCTGCATATGGGGCGCTGTATAACACACTGGGCCTGATTGCGCCCAAGTACGGAGTCTATTTCTGCATTATTCTCGGGATTTGGGAGTTCATCATGGGGATGTTCACCATGACCTTGCCCGCTGCCTCAGTGCCGATGTTGTCGATTTCTCACTGGGCGCTTCAACTGATAGACGCCATCGTACTAATCGCTTGGCCCGATACTCTGCAGTACACACAAATCGCCTCGGCCTTCGGAATCGACTCCGGACTCCCCTTCTTCTGGCAGCCCCCGGTGCACACTCTGGGCACCCAGAGCCCGGTGGTGGCCCTTCTGGTGAGCATTACCGTCCTGTTACTAATCACCGTCGCGATGGTAGGGATAGGTCAGGCCAGTTTCAAGAATCGGGAGATTATGTGAGGTAGAAATAATGCGCTCTATGGAGAAGTTCGTCGGAGACCTGTCGCTGCTGTGGCGACTCGATGTGATGTCCCCCATTCCACGTCTGTCGTGGTGGTGGTACTGGGTAATCATGTTCGTGCCAGATCCGGACAACCCCGGTCGTTCGCGTCAATTAATGGTCCTGTGGTCGACCAAGGAGACTCCTGCTATCCGGGTCAGCGGGCACTGGTGGAAGCCAGGCTCAAGGATGTCGATAGACGAGGATGGCGGTCACGTGATTCCTGGGATGATTTGCGCGTGGTGGTACGATGGCAAGCGGATGTTCGAGCCGCTTGT
>DAGM01000024.1:0-981 GCA_002495735.1 Euryarchaeota archaeon UBA54 | reverse complement strand
GATCAAGGAGTGCCGAATGGCTATGGTCAACGATAAGCACCCCTTGTGGCCGGATGACGGCACGGGTGAGGGCACGGGTGCAATCGTCCCGATTCTCGATGAAGACTTCTCGCTCGGGATGCGACCCGGCAACAAGGGCTTCTGGCTATGCCTCACAAGCGATGCAGAGGCGCGAGCCGAGGGGGCGCCAACATCGTTTGAGGCCGAACTCACCCCTTGGTGGGGCCCTCCGAGCACCCTGACATACAGAAACAACGTCTACGGCTTCGGTATGGGATATGACATACTGAGGCTACAGGGCACCAAACTGATCCTCAAGGTGGACGGCGAGGAGTTCGAGGGTACTGCCTACTTCCAGAAGGTCTCTGTACAGGCTCCCACGTTCCCGTGGTTCTGGGGCATGCTGCACTTTGACGACGGCTCCTACATCGACTGGTTCAAGCCGCACGCCACTCTTGGGATGACCTCAATGGACGACAGACCGTGGCGTCGCCGAGATTTCTTCAGGACTCCTGCCATAGGGACTGGAATATTCCACGATGCGAACCGAGGTAGGACTGAGAATTTCAAGCGCTGCGAGGTCGAGGTCTCAGAGCCAGATGGTGAGGAGTCGCTGAGGGATGAGCAGGGCAACATCTTGCCGAAGTTCAGAATCAGGATATGGAATGGTCGCACGCAGGTATCCATAGATGTCCGCGCGTGCAGTCGGGCACGTTGGACATTCGACCAACCAACGCGAGCTGGTATGGTAAGTCATCTGACCTACAACGAGTACCCGCTCGAGGTAGAGCGAATCGCCATCCTCGACGAGCAAGGCCTCAGGACAATTGACGACTACGAGTGGATTATGGGCAACGCAGAGCACACCTGGGGCGTCTTGCATTAGAGCAGCAGGTAAGCACCCCTTCCGCACCGTTCATAACGGTGGGCCCACCAAGTCTCGACCGAGGCGATGGGATGAGTGATGAGGACTTGGTGACA
>DAGM01000014.1:66274-71266 GCA_002495735.1 Euryarchaeota archaeon UBA54 | reverse complement strand
CTGCCTCGCATGCTCTCGGACAACCCTCAATCGCTCCACCCCCTGCACCCGCGCCGGTACAGCAACCCCTGCCCAGACCCGCCGGTGGCCTACCGCCGGGATGGACTGAGGAGCAGTGGGAATACTACGGGCAAGAGTGGCTCGACGACGATGAATGATGTCGGAGAACCATCGGGCCGGCAGCACCAAGAAAATATATCCATATTTTCAATGTCTCATTATCGGTTCTGTATAGTTCAAGTACTCTGAATTCTAGTTCATTGACATGGCAGAACTGTCAGAGCCGATACTCATCACTATTGCCGTTCTGATTACTGCAGGCGTTGTATGGAAAATTATGTCCGAGCGCACAGCTAGGATGGTGGAAGAGGCTAGGTCTGAGAGCAAGGTCAAAGTCGCTGCTACTGATGCTCGTTTGGTTGCTCTAACAGGTGAGAAGGAAACAATGCAAAAGCAGATGCAAAATGCGTTCGAGGTGGCTGCTGCCAAGGCTTTCAAGACGGCTGTGGAGAATGCTGATGAGGATAAGGAAGGCTCGTTCTCTGAGGCCACTAGAATACTTTCAGAAAGCATGAAAGGATACATGGAGGCTATTCAGACGGCAAAGGAGGCCGACATTAAGAGAGCAGCAACACTTGTTGGAAGCGTCGACACGGTAAGCGAGCTCGGATTGACTCTCGCTGAGGAGACTCGCGAGTTGTCTCTGGCATTAAGAGGAGATTCTCAGGCTCAGGGCGCATGGGGAGAGGTGGTGGCCGAGAATCTACTACAGAGTATGGGTTTCATTGAAGGGAGGGACTATGTCAAGCAATTATCCGAGACAGGAGAGGACAGAAAGCGCAAGCGAACCGACTTCATCCTGAACCTCCCCGATAACCGCCAAGTTGTCATTGATTCCAAGGTATCTCTTACTGCCTACATTGAATATGTAAATGCGGACGAAGAGGAGGATAGAATTTCTGCAATGAGGGATCACTGCAAGTCGATTAGGAAGCATGCTGGGGACCTAGCCTCAAAGAACTACGAGCATATGGAAAGCATTCACACCCTCGACTTCGTTCTCATGCTCGTCCCATTGGAGAGTGCATATATTGATGCCATGAGGGCCGATCACGGACTCTTCGAAGATCTTGTCGGGAATCGGCGTGTCAAGGTAGTCAGCGGTTCTACGATCATGGTCGTGCTACTGCTCATTAAGGAGTTGTGGAAGCGCGAGAACCAGTCACGCAATCAGATGGAGTTGCTGAAGAGAGCAGGCTCTCTCCACGACAAGGTCACCTTGTTCCTCGAGTCGTTCACCGAGGTTGGATTTGAACTCAGTCAAGCACGAGCAGCCTACGATATGGCTCGGACTCGACTGACCGACGGACCAGGAAATGTCATATGGCAAACTGAGCAAATGGCCAAACTCGGTGCCAAGGTCAAGAAGGACCTCCGAGAGAAGAGTGGTGTCAGGTTACTGGCCGAGGAAGCAGAAGAGGAGTGATTTAGTCCTCCTTCTTCGCGAATCCATGGTTGACTGGTCGGCTCATGAGTATCGCCCCGTGGTACATCTTCCTGATGAGTACGAAGTGCGAGACTTCACATCGGGCGACGACTCGCCCTCGAAGTACGAATATGACATCGGGCGATACGATGAACTGCGCCCGGGAATGTATTCGACCAATCTCTTCGAGGGGAGTCGGTTCCTCCATGTCGGAATCGACATCGGTGCGCCTGTCGGCACGCCGTGCATGGCTTTCGCCGACGGAGAAATCTCACACTTCGGCTACAATCCGGCCGATGGCGATTACGGTAATGTGGTAATCACCAAACACTTGCTCGGTGATGTTTCGCTCTGGGCCCTCTATGGGCACCTCAATGCAGCCTCGATTGCCGGTAAACAAGCTGGCCAACCAGTCTCCGCAGGCGAAGTGATATGTTGGATGGGAGACAAGCATGAGAACGGCGGTTGGGAGCCACACCTACACTTCCAGCTCTCCCTCGTCGAGCCCGAGACTCACGACCTCCCCGGAGTGGTGGCGCCCGAGGACAGGGAGCAGGCCCTGCTAGACTACCCGGATCCCAGACTCGTTCTAGGGCCGCTCTACTGAATGCTATCCAGATGTGCCTTGAGTGAGTCTATCGCGGCCATCTCGGAGGGATTGATTCCGTTGACCAATGCAAGAGCGATTGAGCCCCAATCGGTGACATGGGCGGCATAGAGCAGGCGCTCCAGTAAACTCTCCCCTTCGCACTCAATTCTCCATACTACCTCACTCTCGATGTTGTCCAGCATCCATCCCACACGCGCTTGCGTACGCGGGTGCATCTCCTCTGACGTGAGCACTATGAGAACGCGCGAAGCTCCCTCGGTCGCCCATGCGACAATCTCGTTGTGGTTCATCTCAGGAACATTGGAGGAATTGGCGAAGCCGTCGGAGTTCTCGTTAATCTGGCAGGAGAAGCGGTACCCAGCCGGGCCGAGTTCAGCAGGAGAGATGATTCCGATTTCTCTGCCTTGCATCGATCTCGCCATCATTTCGGACATTCCGTCGCCTCCAATTAGATCGGCTTCCGAGGAAGTGGTTCTGAGTCGTTCGAGCATACTTGATATCTCGGCCTCGCTGGGCGAGGACAGGAGTCCCATAGCCCAACAGGCTGCGAGTTGGGTGCCGAAGATATGGCCGAAAGCAGAGCGAGGTGCCTGACCACCCGGCACTGAGAGCAGGATACAATCGTCACTGCCTTCGAGCATCTCGGCCAGTTGCCCGCCTGAGGATACCCCGATGACGGTTCCTCCGGACTCGAGAGCCTCACGAACCCCGTCGAGGGTCTCCTCTGTGTCGCCTGAGTAGGAAGTTGCGAGGATCAGCCAGTCAGGGCCCCACCAACTAGGCAGTCCGTAGTCACTCCATACCACGATAGGAAGACCTCCCTCGGCATCAGCCAATGACTTGAGGAATCTGCCTCCAGCACCAGAACCTCCCATTCCGAGGCAGATTACTCCGCTCCAGTCTGAATCTACCTCGATGCCTACGTCCATGGCCATCGCCGCTTCGAAATCGTCCACGAAGCGGCGAGTGAATCCGGCCATGTCACCGATATCGAGCTTGGAAAGTAGAGAGGACATATCGGACTCAGTCATGCTACTACTCTCCTGTTGCTCCCGGCAACGCCAGCCATGCTCCGTCTATGAAGCCGATGCGCAGGCGTGAGGATTGCCCATCGTCATCGTAGGGCAGTGCCACCGTCACCATCCTGAAGTCGGTGGGATCCATTACTTCGACAGCCGAGCTGTCGCGATTCATTACCTCCACGAGGTGCTGTTCCGCAGTAGGGCAGACCACTGTCGACTTCTCCATATCTCTCCAGCTAACTCCGGTTCGCTCGAACCTGTCCATTCTGCGAAGATTGGGGCCCCCCTTCTGCCAACCGTCGACCAGCCACAACTGCTTCCTGAATCGAATCACATCGCGAAGCTCATATGCCGGCTTGCGATAACTGAGTGTCAGTCTAGTCACGTCGATTCCATCGTTCGAACCGACCACTGTCGAGGTCTCCTTGATGGTTCCTCCAAAGCTCCTAACGAGTCTCCTACTCCAGTTCTTGGCCATCGCCTTGGAGCCCAGCTGGAGGTCCCATCCTCCGGTCACCGGCCCCTCCTTGGTGACGAAGAACATGGCGTCAGACTCCATGTTCTCAAGCATATCATCGAGTGTTTTCCTGAGTTGCTTCAACTCAATGTCATCCAATCGCCGGCCGGAGGAGCGGAGTTGCACGGTGGCCTCGAAATATGAGCCGGCCTTGCGCGCGCATGCAGGGCAAACGGCGTTGCTGGTCTGCAACAACACCTCGTGCTGGCCCTCGAAATCATAGCCCTCAATGCTGCCAGAGACTTCGACTTGAAGGCGGCTGGTCCTGTCGTCGATGAATTCCACTGAAAATGACACATCGACCTGCTTGGCACGCTCCTCGGTGATGAGATTCTCGCGGATACGCAGATCGGCGACAGCGTCCGGGTCCATCTCGGACCAACGACCCCTTACTTCGAACGAATCGCACTTGACGCAGCGCGACTGCTGAATCCTCTCTGGAATCTTCGATAGCGTGGTGCGCTGCCTCAGACAGCCCTCACACATCCTCTCAGAAGTTAGCGGAGGCGGTGCTCCGCAGGCGATACAGAAGGCCCCGGCTGACATAGTTCTCCCTACCTCCGCTCGACCACTCCGTTTCAAGGATTCCCGAAGGGAAAAAGGCCAAATCACTCATTTTCATCAGGTGAGAGTGTGTTTTCGGCGGCTGCCAGACGGCTATCGACATCAGCCAGTCTGCTCAGCAGCCTGTAGACATAGGCACCTATCAGCCCGATAAAGGCAAGATAAGCTACAGCGAGTTCAGTCATACCGGTCAATGTACTGCCTCCTTGTCTAACAAGCGCTGCAGATGACTCAGTCTTGACTCCATCTGATGTAGGGTGTCGCTGAGCAGAGCGAAGCCGGCGAACAGTACGAAGAACGATGCGAAACCGAGCAGAAGGACTGTCATGATTTCTGGAGCGAGTCCTGCCTCCTCGCTCTCCACGATTATGATTCCAGGATGGCGTTCCTGATACCATGTTGTCGCTAGTGCGGTAATTGGAACCAGAGCGAATCCGAACAGGCCGACTGAAGCAATGGTATCCCGAGTGTCGTGGCCCTCGGGCTGCGAATTGCGAGCGAGGACGAGGAACAGGGCTACGGCGGTGAGCAGCCCGTAGGTGTTCAACCTCAAATCACCCCAGTCCCACGGAACTCCCCACTCCGCGGAGCCCCAAATAGGTCCGGAAATCACCACTCCGAGGCCAAACAGCAGACCAAGATCGGAGCCAGTGCAGATGAGTCTCCAGCCAAACTCCGAGCGACGGGAGTACCAAGTCACAGAGCCAATGAATAGGACGCAGAATGCTAGGAATGATGACCATGCGAACGGGACGTGCCAGAACAGAATCCGATATGCTTCGGGAGCGTTCCA
>DAGM01000014.1:53874-65868 GCA_002495735.1 Euryarchaeota archaeon UBA54 | reverse complement strand
GATACGCCGAGACTGCCACTCGTCATCAATGCTGGTCTTCACGCGTCTGGGAGATAGATTGCGACCGCCCAGACTAGGATGGATATCAAGCTCGCTATAATGCAGGACACCAATGGGTCACCCATCCCGAGTCCAAAGGACATGCCATCTGTCATGATGACTGAGAGAGCATCGGTCAGTTGCAGGAACGGCCAGACCAGAACCAGCAGAAGCAGTGATGCGGTTGCCGCGCTGGCTCGACGGAGGTCGGCCACCAGAAGATGCAGGGCAGCAGCAGCAACTGCGACATCAATCATGACGACTGCGGGGAGCCAGAGCCATCGAAGAATCTCTGATTCCGAGGTGCCGTCAGTGGGGCCAGCAAGGACGAACCAAGACAGGTAAGTCAGAGGCAGAGGCAGAAGGATAGAGGCGCCAATCAGCGAGTATGTGGGCCTTGCAGCCGGGCCGATCACTGCATTCCACCACCTCCCACAGTCTGCTTCGGTGAGGCGCCGAACCAAAGCCGGAGATACTACGACCGTGATGAAGGCGGGAACGAGTACGAGCGCTGCGAGCAGATCGCTGCCCGCGTGACCCAAGTCAACCTCTCCTACTAGCGCGTATGCGAGGAGCAGGGCGACTAGGGCCGGTGTTGCACGGCCGATTGTGTCTACAGGATTGCGTGCCTCCATCCTGATGGCCCAGCGTATCAACGAACCATGTGTGCTCGGTTCAATCGATTGGCTGGGCTCGGGTAGCTTCGAAGGCTCACCCTCGGATGCGCCGGAGGATTCCATTAGAAGGCCATCCTGTACTACTAGCACTCTGTCCGCGCACCTGACCACGCCCTCGTCGTGTGTTGCTACTAGCACACTGTGACCGTCTCGAGCAATAGCTCGCAGCCAGCCTGTTAGAAGGGCTCTTCCAGATTCATCGAGGCCTTCCGAGGGCTCATCCAACAATACGACTCTCGGGTCCTCACTGAAGGCCGCCGGGACGAGTCCGCAAAGAACTGCCAGACGGCGGCGTTGCCCTCCGGAGAGCTGAGAGACGCGGTCAGCGCGCCGGTGTACCAACCCCCACTCTGAGAGCACCTGTAAGACGGCGTTTTTATCGGGACTTCGTCCGGACGCGCTGAGCGAAATCCGCAGCCTCTCCTCGACGGTCTCCTCACCGCACATCCCGTCGTTCTGCAAGGTCAGACCCATCGGAGGAGGTTCGTTCCTGCGTCCATCAGAATCGCGCACCACTCTCTCCTCATCAGCGTCCGTGCGCCAGATGACGCTTCCCGAAGCTAGTGGGAGTATGCCCGCGCATGTCTCAAGGAGTGTGGTCTTGCCTGAGCCGTTGGCCCCCGCTAGGGCCACCACCTCTCCTCGTCCTATATGGAAATCGATGTCTTTCAGAACCACTCGGGGGCCGCGATGTACTTCGATGCCCGCAACCTGCATCATTGTGCCGTGTTCCACGCGATTCCGAAGGTGGGTTATCGTTTGAGTAATTCCGTCGGCCAACGAAGCGGCTATGCGCTCGGACCTTACGGCTAGGAATGGACTACATGGGTGTCGAGTGGGCTGACTTGGCCGGCATTGACCTGCTGGTGCTTGGGGTTATGGTGGCGTTGGCCGCAGGACCGTATGTATCAGCATCCCGTGGAGGGACCAGTCTGGCTCTCGCAACAGTGCTCTCCCTGATGCTCGTGGCGTTTGTCCAGTTCACGTATTCCGTGCTCTACGGAGTGCCGATGCAGTTCTCATGGATGATCGACCTGCTTGGCATCAAACCCGGCGTCATGAGAGATCCTGCAGAATCCTACAGGATGCTCTCTGCGGCGTGGCTCCATGCGGACTGGATTCACGTACTGAGCAACATACTGGTGATTGCACTAGTCGGGATTCCCCTAGAGCAGCGACTGGGTGGTCGAAGATGGCTCGCAGTATACTTCCTCGGCTTCCTCGGAGGCAATCTAGCCTGGGTCCTGACACATCCCGATTCATTGTCGCCTGCCATCGGTGCCAGTGGAGCGGCGTTCGGGCTGTTAGGGGCCTACATGGCATGCTGGCCCGAAGACAAGATTGAGTTTCCTCTATTGTTCTTCATCCGGGCCTGGCCGGTCTGGCTCATCGTTTTCATCAGGCTCGGCCTAGAAGTCTGGCAGATGTATAATCTGCAATCGGGCACCGCTGGAGAGTCGAATGTCGCTCACATGGCACACGTAGGAGGATTCTTCCTAGCTTACCTGCTTGCTAGGCCAATTGCTCGGGGCGCACCCAGCTCACTTGATTCGACGGAGAGTTCAGCGACCCATTCGGAGCGTGCCCGAGCCCTTCGGACGCAGGCCATAGGACGTATGGGGAGCCTCGATGACGACCCATGGTTCGCAGCTGACAAACCGCTTGACGGAAGGGCTGCTATGATACTGAGGAGGTTGCGCGAGGAGGGCGACGAACTGGAAACTAGGAGAGCTTGGCTGGAAGAGCTCTCGGAGCATACCATCTGCCCGGTCTGTGACGGTGAGATGATTACTGAGATAAGAGGTGAGAACTGCCGTATTCGCTGTGTCATTTCCGGCGGCCATGTCAAGTGGCCTTGAACCGATGTCACAGACGAGCCATGACAGGTTGGGATTATACCTCATCTGAGTTTGGCTCTCTAAGAGAGCCATGAGTCATAGTAGGAATCCGAGACTACCTCTGATAGTGGTCGCACTGTTCCTCGTGATGGACTTCTCGATAGGAGCCAGCGCCTTAGTACACGTCCCAGCAGACACAGATGAGGGTACCGAGGTTGCAGTTATATCGAATCCAAGACTACCTTCGCCACTGATGTGCGGGGACGAAAAGTGCCCTGAGAAGGACCGTTCTCCAGGCATCCGTCCTGTCGATTCTGGTTGGCCGGTCGAGGATCCCGGATGGTGGTTCGGGTACTGGTACGACCTAGACTCCGACGGGATGGACGACAGACTACAGAGAATCATCGCCGGAGAAAGGACATCGGTTTCGACGACCTCAATCACAGGATCGGACGGTCTACCGACTGTCGCCATCGTCGTCGATTATTCTTGGCACCCCGGACAGAGTGACATCGATGCCATCAGGACGGTGCTGCTCGACCACGGTTGGAAGGAAGAAGGTTCGTGGTTCGACCCCCTCCGAATCCTCGACTCCATAGTAATCGACCACGTCCCTGTGGGCTCGCTAATCGAAATCTGGTTGCTTGACGGAGTGGTGATGATTGAGGAACAGACCGTGATAGTACCTCTGCTTGACAAGGCATCTCGAGGCTCGAAGGTCAGGGACTCCGAGGTCTTCGACGAGACGATGCGGGACTTTGGCTACGACGGTTCTGGAGTCGTAATTGCCATCCTAGATACCGGAGTGGACAACGAGCACTTCTCACTGGACGATTTCTCGGACGACAACAACGACAACGAAAAAGAGCCAGATGAACTTGCCGACCCAAAGTGGTTGGGAGGATGCGATGCGACCTCATGGAACTCTCAGGATTGCGACGACGGCAGCATCGACCCAGACGATGCCGACGGGCACGGAACTCACGTGGCTGGAATAGCCCTCGGAACTGGTGACGATCGACGCATAAATCAGGGCTATGCCCCTGGCGCCTATCTTGTCGACGTCAAGGTCATGAGTGATGCCGGGGCAACAAACTCAGCAGCAACGCTCAGAGGCATACAGTGGGTCATTGACAACGCCGATCACGACTGGGGGAACAACGAATCGAGTGAGGGTATCGACGTGATGTCCATGTCCTTCGGATCCGCCTCTGACCCCCAAGGAGATGATCCCGGTGACAACGGTACAAGCGCCGAAGCTAGAGCGGTTGACGAGGCAGCGGATGCCGGCGTGGTTCCGGTCGCGGCCATTGGCAACGACGGCAGGAGGAGGATAACATCTGTCGGTGCTTCCGACAGCGCCATCACCGTCGGAGCCATAGACGATGAGAATACTATTGAGAGAGGGGATGATATGATCGCCTCATACTCCAACTCTGGCCCTAGAGAGGACGATGGAGACAATAACGAGTGGGAGGAGTTGAAGCCCACAGTGGTAGCTCCTGGATCTAACATAATGTCCGCTCAGAATGCTGCCTCTAGCAGCACCCTCCCAGGGGCTCCTAAACCTCTAGCCGAAGACAGTTACACCCAGCTGTCCGGCACAAGCATGTCCTGTCCCGCAGTCGCCGGTTTCATCGCAGTCATGCTGCAGATAAACGACGACCTCAGCCCGCAGGAGATCAAGGACCTTTTACAGAACAATTCCGAAAGACGTGGGCAGGCCTCAGAACCCAGTATCACGGAAAAGTGGAACGAACAGTACGGCTTTGGCATCGTCGATGGCAACATGATTCTCGAGGCGATGCTCGGAGGAGATGTGGATCCCGGGGACAACAATACTGACCCGCCTCCGCCTGGATCGGGGGACTGGGTAGTCATGGAGAATCCTGAGGTGGACTCGTGGTTGGTGGAGGGCGAAACCTACAGTGCAAGAGGCCACATAGACGAGGATGCGGAGACGAATGGCAGTATCGACGAGATAGCAGTCAGAATCTCATACACACATAGGCCCGAAGGCGAGCCGAAGAGAGAGGTGGTGTTGCTTGACTGGCACGCAGCCCAAGGAACCTCCAACTGGACAACTCCATTCACTTTACCCGAGTTCACCGAGGATGAGATCAACATACTTGAGGTGATAATCGAGGCTCAGGCAAAGAACGAATTTGGACAGTGGAGCGATGTAATCGAGCAGAAGCATGAGGTTGGCTTGGTCGCCGTCACTATGGGAGGCCCTAGCGGACAGAGCCCTGTCTCCGGGAACGTCAACGTGTTCGGTACTTGGGATTCGGTGAACGGAGGAACTGCGCAGTGGAGGCTAGGCACTGACCCCTGGGGAACTGCTCAGACCTTCGGAGGAAGCGGTAGCGGTAGCGGTGATTGGTCTGTGACTTGGAGCACCGAGGATGTGGATGACGGATTTTACCGCCTCTCCGCTAGGATGGTTAGCGGAGACGGAATCTACTCCGAAGAGATACGTCGGACCGTCGAGGTGGATAACGACCCACCGGCCCCTAATCTGATGTTCAGGACCGGCCTCTCAGTGGAAGAGTACGGGATTCATCTCACTCAAACATATGTCAACACATTCCTAGAAATCCGAACTGAGATTCGTAACGATGGTGATTTGGCGGCATCGAATCTCGCAATCGCACTGTATGAGGACGGTTCGCGCAAGGACGAGATGGTGTTGCCCAGCATCGACAGCGGCGACATCATCGAAGTGGTACTCTACTGGAATCCGACCACCGTCGGCGACAAAGTGGTGATGGTTTCCCTGGATCCTTCCGATTCGATTGAGGAGCTGAATGAGGAAGATAATGGACAGACAATCACCTTCCCAGTCATCCAGAGACCACAAGGCATAGACTTGGCCTTCCGAGAGGGGGCAGTTAGGACAGAGCCAGCGATACCGCGGCCCCTCGAGCAGTTCCTCATCACAGCCAGAGTCGATAATCTCGGCTCCAGTGATGCCGCCAGCGTCGAAGCCACACTAGAGATTCGCAACAATCTGGGCTGGGAGCTGGTGTCATCTACTGCAATCTCCCTAGTTATCGGCCAGGGTGCGTCGCAGCTATCCTTCGCTCATCGGGCCAATCAGTCCGGCCCTCTCGATGTCAGAATCACTCTGAGTGGCTCCGGATTAGCCGACCTAGATTGGAGCAACAATCAGGTCGAGACGACAGTGCTGGTGGACGAGTCCACCCTATCAGGTGCCCGCGCGATGAACTTCGATGCAGGAGAGGTACCGATCAAGGTCATCGACCTCGACGATGAGGGTATAATCATCACCAACAACGGAGGAATGCTGTCGCTATACAGGTTGAACTCCAACAAGGGTACTACAGCCTGCACTAACGTACTGGATGAGATGTGGGCTGGCGACATAGCAACCTGGAGCACCGAGGACGGTTGGGCGCACATCGTCTGGACTCGGAGGTTTCTCGATTCCTCTGGTTACTTCCTCCAGACCCTGAGCTACTCCGCCATAGACGCCACCTGCCAGATGTCGCCGATACAGGATCTGATGGCCCCCCTCTTGCTTTCGGATGGCAAGTACTGGGGCATTGACATAGACGTCGATGACGAGGAGGTTCTAGTCTCAGGCTATCACAGAGACATGTTCACCGGAGGTACATTCGGCGATCAAACCAGCGTTTTCCTTCTGCACGCGGACAACCCGACCAAATCGTCAGACTGGACGCTTACTCCGAACATCATTGGTGAGTTAGACCTGATTCCGGGGGCCGCAAGTTCGTTGGATATTGAGTTCGGGGAGGACGATGGAGCTCACCTCCTGTATCAGTCCACAAGAAGTGACTCAACGGGGATAGAGAGATATGGCCTGTGGTACGCACACGGTCTCATTGAACAGTCTTCGTGGACCTTCAAGAAGACGGTTGGCGACGAGGCTTCCCTCGCGGTCATGAAAGTCCAAATCATCAATGGGGAAGAGCGGATTACGGCAGCGTGGAGAGAAGGCGATGGTCACGAGTCGGTGATGATTGCCATAGTGGCTGATTCGTCGTTTGAAGCAATCGACAACCTGACTCGCACCTACCCCTCAAGGGGACTGAGTTCCATCGTGATGCAAGAGGTTGACAGAGGCGTGCAGGTGTTCTTCGATGTAGTCGGACCAACCGGACCGCAGGTTAGGTTTGGCATCATAGATGCTGAAGAAGGGTGGCTTGGATTATCCAACCGCCTCAACCTCGGGAACCTCTACCTCATGGATCGTTCTCCAGCCAGCAGTGAGACTGTTTTCATCCATACCTCTGCCAGTGGTTGGCTAATCAGGGCTGTCGTAGATGACAACGACCCGAACGGCGATGGTGGATCCCTGATCGATGAACTGAGGCACGCTCTTGGCCTAGATAAGCAGAACTTCAACATCCTCCTAGGTGGATTCGCCATCACCATTCTACTTCTGTGCACCGTCATCCTGATCACTCTATCCGCTAGGGGCATCAGGTGGATGAGGGGACGAAGAAATTTCCAGGCGGCGGGCACCGTGCTGCTCGAAGAAGATGTGGTAGACGTTGTCGATGACACAGACATCGCTGTGAAGACGAGCGAGGAAGATGATGTCCAGTTGGTCGAGTTGGTAGAGGTCAACGAAGGTGCCGAGGGACGTCGGGGACGCCGACAGAATCGGAGTCAGATAGTTGACGTCCTTGAACTTCCACCTATACCGATTCCTACTCCAGAGCCAGATGTCAAAATTCCCGAGGAGGCATCCCGCCCTCCCGATTTACAGTTGAACAAGCCAATCATTTGCCCTGAGTGCGACAGCAGGTTCGAAGCTCCACTCGATATCCAGGCCGCTAAGTGCCCTGTATGCGGAGAGAACATCGCCCTCTGAGGCCTCAGATGGCGTCGATATTACTCGCCTCAGCCTCACAACGCCGGTACGACTGGCTATGCAGTTTCCTAACCGATGGTGAGTCCAAAATAGAGTCTCGCCCCCTAATCTCGCCAGAGCCCGCTCCCTCCAACGGACTGGATGTGAGAGTGCAGACCGAAGACACGTGCATTGCAAAGGCGAATGCCGCAGCTAGTGAGATGGCGATATCGGGGGCTTCTCATGATCTGATCATCGTCGCGGACACCCTAGTGGAGGACCCAGAGGATCCTCTCGTCGCCATGGGCAAGCCGGGAGATGTCGTCGCGGCCACTGCGATGCTGCTCAGACTGTCGGGCCGAAGGCATCGCGTCTGGTCCTCAACCGCCCTGCTCTGGCCGCCGGAGAGTGGTAGAGAGGGGACTGAAGTCCTGCACGGAGGGTGGAGCGCAGATATCTGGACGGAGTCGGCCATCGTCGAGTTCGCCGACCTATCTACGGACACTCTGGCCGATTTGATTCTCAGTGACTCTTGGGTCGGGAAGGCAGGCGCCTACGACCTAGCCGGAGAAGCTAGGGCTAACGCAGATCTGGTAGAGGGGCACGAGGTCACTGTGCTTGGATTCGCACCTGCGGCCATCGACGCGCTGCTCGTAGCTCTGAACTAAACGAAAACTACGCCACCGTGCTTGAGCACGAAGTCGCGTTGCAATTCGTCAAACCACTCCAACATCGCCGAGGTGAAACGCACGGCGATAATCTCAGAGTCCATCAGTAAGTCGTCCTGAATCCCCTTCAGGGTACCAGGTGCGGCCCCGCAAGACACGCAGGCCCCGTCTAAGTCGAGGATTAGCGAAAGCACTCTACTGCCGCTATTCAGTACCTCTATGGACGCGCGCGCCACGACCAGTTCCCCTCCATGTCCATCCAAGGCCGCCCTGACGGGACCGAGCCGTGCCATCAGCGCTGGGACAAGGTCACTGTCGTCTGTCTCGAAGAGGTCGACTACAGAGAGAGTTTCCAGACGGGCAATCTCCTCCGGGTCGTGAGACTCTGTGACTCTCCTCTGAGCCTCCTTCTCCATTGCCGCTCCAATCTGTGCGCGATAGGCCTCTTCGATGGTGTCGGAGACTGGAGTAGGGGTGTCTTCGTCCTCTGTCATGATTGGCTGGATGGGGTATCTGATTTTAGGGTGACCTAAAAATAAAGCAGACATTCAAAAGGGGCCTGTGTAGGAACATGCCCATGGGACATGGCGAGTCTGATATCGAGGCGTTATTGGAGATTCGAAATCTGCATGCCGGAATCGACGATATTCAGATACTGAAGGGCATCGATCTCAGCATCGCCCCAGGGGAGATACACGCCATAATGGGGAGGAATGGGAGCGGGAAGACTACAGCTGCCAACATCATCATGGGGCATCCCGATTTCAAGGTCGAGGCCGGGCAGGTCCTGCTCTCCGGAGAGGACCTTCTGGAGCTCGAGCCGTGGGAGAGGGCACGAAAGGGCGTGTTCCTGTCCTTCCAGTACCCACAAGCAGTCCCCGGCCTTCAAGTCGGCAACTTTCTCAGGAAGTCGGTAGCAAGCGTCAGAGGAGAGGAAGCCGCGAAGGGTGCCGCTTTCAGGAGCGAGCTAAATGAGGCCATGGATACCCTCGACATGCCTCGGAGCTTCCTCTCCAGATACGTCAACGACGGTTTCAGCGGCGGCGAGAAAAAGCGCTTCGAGATACTGCAGCTGCTCCTGCTCAAACCCAAGTTGGCCATATTGGACGAGACCGACAGCGGCCTCGACATAGACGGCATCAAGACTGTCGCGGCAGGAATTAACGCCGCCGTCAGGGGAACTGACTCAGGCGCACTCATCATCACGCACTACTCGCGCATTCTTGAGCATGTCCAGCCAGATAAGATCCATGTCCTGATAGGAGGTCAGATAGTTGCCACAGGAGGCCCTGAGCTCGCTACGAAACTAGAAGAGCGAGGTTACGAGTGGCTGGACTCGAAGACTGAAGTGGAGGGAATAGCATAATGCCAGTCAACCAGGTAGCACAGGAGGCCGTCGGAGACTACAAGGCTGGATGGCACGACCCGGAGAACTCCACAATCCGCTTCGACTTTGGACTCTCCGAGCAGGTCGTCAGAGAAATCTCGGCGATTAAGGAGGAGCCGCAGTGGATGACCGACATCCGCGTCAAGGCGTTCCGCCACTTCATGGAGCGCCCGATGCCCACATGGGGTTCCACCGAGTTGCTCAACTCGATTAAGTTCGATGAGATCTGCTACTTTCTACGCTCGGGCGAAGGCACGGAGAATGACTGGGATGATGTTCCCGAGGCCGTCCGGAACACCTTCGACAAACTGGGCATACCTGAGGCCGAGCAAAAGTGGCTCTCGGGAGTGACAGCACAGTACGAGTCGGAGGCCGTCTACCACAGTATTCGCGAGGATCTTGAGAAGCAGGGCGTCATCTTCCTCGACATGGATAGTGGCCTCCGTGAGCATGAGGACATCGTGAAGAAATACTTCTGCAGCATCATCCCCTACCAAGACAACAAGTTTAGCGCGCTCAACACCGCCGTATGGTCGGGAGGCTCGTTCATCTACGTCCCCAAGGGGGTTCACGTCGAGATGCCGGTGCAGGCCTACTTCCGCATCAACGCCAAGAACATGGGTCAGTTCGAACGCACGCTGATAATCGCCGATGAAGGCTCGTCGATTCACTACGTTGAGGGCTGCACTGCCCCCACCTACTCTACCGATTCACTGCACAGTGCCGTCGTTGAGCTCATTGCGATGCCCGGAGCATACATCCGCTACACCACAATCCAGAACTGGTCGAACAATGTCTACAACCTAGTCACCAAGCGGGGCATCGCACACGAGAACTCGACTATCGAATGGGTCGACGGCAACATCGGATCGAAGTTGACGATGAAATACCCAGCAGTGATTCTCAAGGGAGAGGGGGCGCACGCCGAAGTCATCTCCGTAGCCTACGCGGGCGAAGGAATGCATCAGGACGCCGGGGCGAAGGTGCATCATCTAGCGTCGAACACCACCAGTAAGATCCTCTCCAAGAGCATCGCCAAGGATGGCGGCCGCGGGAGCTACCGGGGTTTGGTGTCGGTGAGCAAGAAGGCAGAAAACTGCAAGGTGAACGTCGTCTGTGACGCACTCATTCTCGACGATCAAAGCCAATCTGATACCTATCCCACGATGGAGATCAAGAACCCCTCTTGCCGCTGCGAACACGAAGCATCGGTCAGCAAGGTGAGCGACGACCAGTTGTTCTACCTGATGAGCCGCGGCCACTCAGAAAACGAGGCGCTCGCAATGATAGTCAATGGGTTCTTCGAGCCATTCGTCCGTGAACTACCGATGGAATACGCAGTCGAGCTCAACCAGCTGATGGCCCTCGAGATGGAAGGCAGCATAGGCTGATCCGGGGTGAGCCATTGGATTCCACCGCAGAGTACCTGTCTCTTGACGAGCCCACTAGGTCCAGCCATCTCTGGAAATATACGCCATGGCGCAGGATTCACCCAACCGGTGACATCACCAGCATCCCTGATGTTGGAACGCCCCAACTCAGGCTCGGCGGTCTCGATGGAGGCGATGCTCCAGAGGGGATACGCCTGGAGAAAGGGGTGATGTCTGTATCAGGACTTCCGGAGGGCGATATAGTCACGGGTTCATTCCTGCAGGCAGCCTCGGCGAATTCACAGTGGATCCTTCGCATCGAGCCCGGCTTCACCTCGCAAGACCCTGTGGTTCTCGACATCGATGTGAAGGATTCGTCATCGATCCTGCATCTCTCACTCGATGTTGGACGATTGTCCGAGTTGGAGCTGATTACGCGGGTGAGGGGTTCTGGCAAGTGGTTCGGTCTTCTGCGCACCGGGGAAATCGGAGCCGGAGCCATCCTCAATGACGTGGTCGTCTGCCTGCAGGACGAGGGTACTTTGCTCCGTGTCGATTCGATAGCAATCGGCAGGGACGCGCAGGTGCGCGCAGGGACTGTCTCTTCTGGCTCCGAGCGGACCAAGGCGGACCTGCGTTACAGGATGGGGGAGCCGGGAGGCAACCTCAGGGTCCTCGGCTCGATATTCTCTGTAGACTCGATGCACATAGACCACCATGTGGAGATACACCACGATGCCCCCGAAACTTTCAGCCGGCTCACATGGAACTCAGCGTGCGGTGGCGATAGCAGGACTGTCGGGACGGGGATGCTTAGGGTCGCCGATGGCTCACGTGGAGCGGATGCCGCTCAGATCTTTCACAACCTGCTGCTCTCGGGTAACGCCGAAGCGGACTCTATCCCGGAGCTAGAGGTGCTGGAGCACGAGGTCGTCGGTTGCGGGCACGGCACGGCCAACGGGCCGCTAGACGAGAACCAGGTTTTCTACCTTGAGTCGAGGGGTTTCGACCCCTCTGAGGCCAGAAGCGCCCTAATCGCCGCCTTCCTCAACTCAACTCTCTCCGAAATGGGTAGTGACTCGTTGCACGACTGGCTGGTTGGGCTCCTAGACTCAGAGTTACGCGACTCGAACATCTGAGGGCAGTAATTGATTTGAGCCGCACTACCAAGCCCG
>DAGM01000014.1:39743-53561 GCA_002495735.1 Euryarchaeota archaeon UBA54 | reverse complement strand
CCCATGGACGTTGACTACTGCGAAGACATCTCGTGTCAATGTGGTTTCAGAGGCAGGGCCATCCCCCTGCGCCAACACATGGAGTGCCCACGCTGCTGCAGAGTGGTCGAGGCGTGCTGCGAGGGAGTTCCTGGATACCCCTAGGCTGAGCGGTCCCTGTAACCAGATAGAAGCGTAGTCATTAGGAGTCCCGCAGCGGCACCGAAAGTCATCCCCTGCATTTCCATCCCCGTTCCTGCTAGGTCTCTGAAAGCGAGAGTCATGGCGCCTGTCATCGGGACTACGAAAACCACGAATCGCCCGAGCCACTGCTTGGAGGTGGGTGCCCTGCCCATCGGTCTGAGAGTAACCGAACTCGACTTCTGTATCACCTGCCACTCAGCACTCTGCGCCCCGACCTTCAGCCGCTGCATGACAGCAGGCCTAATTCCAGGGTCTGCCGATCCCGGGTGAGTATCCTCTCCCCTGCCTGTGACCAGTTTCAGCCGGCCGAGGTCTGACCTGCGCTCAAGCAGTCTGTCTGTCAGAGCGGCTGCAGAAGGGGCGTCAAGTCCATGCAGGTCCACCACCAAGACCCCCCTGTCTCGCCTCACTTGTTCCTCTACAGTCCAAGTACCACGACCTGAATCGGAGACTCTTTCTTCAATTATCGCCAGAATGGCTCTGACCTTCGTGACCTCCTGCTCCCTTATGGCCTCGGGGTCCCTACCAGGGCGGGACGTCTCACGCAACCTGTAATATGCGAAAGTGGTCACGACTACAGTTGCCGCGAGCCCTGCCACGAGACCGGAGCGCAGAGAGCTCATGACCTCCGGACTGTCTAACCCGCTGAGGAAGATAGCGATGAACGTCGCCATTACCGCGACCATGGATCCGACCACTATGCCGAGCCATGCCGCATCACGGTAGTTCAGGTCACCCATACAGAGCGGAGTGAGTGCTTGCTCAAAAGAGTGCGAGGGTATCGAAAATGACCGTATGGCATAGTTCATCAGTAGGTCTTCGATGCGAGAGACGTGTCGTCTCTAGCCAATGGACTGAGTGACAGAACTAGGGAAATGAGTGTTAGTAGGGTCGTAGCGGCAATAACCGGAGGGTATCTGCTGCTGTGCTTCATCGCCCCAGTGATGATACTCGAGGGAACTGTTCCAGAACTCTCCGGCAGGGCCAACGCCATGGACTACGCCACAGATGGCAGTTGGGGCAATCAGGACCACGGTGAGGATTCAGCTCTGGGTCATGATCAATCGGCGCACGGAGGAACTTTCTCTTGGACCGAACTTAACCCGGCATGGGCCTTCGTTTACGGCTTTGGGGACTTGAACTGCCATCAGAAGCATGAGAGGTCCTGGGAGATTAACGGTAACCAGATGCCGGTGTGCACGCGGGATGTCGGAATATTTCTCGGCTTGGCTATCGGGGCCGCGCTGTTCGGTTGGCGCGGGCTCAATCGCTGGACCATTCGGGACAGTTTTCTATCGGTGTTCCCTGATAGCAGACTAGAATTCATCTACCTAGATGACCGGAGGATGCTGGCCGTGCTAGCCATAATCGGTATCGGACTCGTGCCGATGGCTGTCGACGGCTTCACGCAGATGCTCACTGAGTATGAGTCCAACAACCCCCTCAGAGTGATAACCGGACTCACCGCTGGTATAGTCTTAGGATGGTGGTTCTCCGCAGCGTTGTGTGCCAGAACGAAGTACTTCGATGACGATTCTGCTTCGGTCCTGCTGCCGGCCAATGCAAGGCTGATACTGAAGTGATTACCCCTACTTGCCCTGCCACCAAGATACGAGGCCGCTCGCTCCGGCGGGAAGAGAGGAGTTTTCCGTTCCTAATCTCAACAGCGCTATCCTCTCCAGTGAATCCCTAACCGCGGACGGATGCTCGCCCGACCTGACAATTTGACCCATCGCGAACCTGAGATGAGCCTCGGGATTATCTGACATCCATCGACGAATCGCATCTCTGAGTGGCCAGATGGTGAGTATCGTCACTCCCAACATGCGATAACGCTGCTTCAAGTGAGACCTCGGAGCGTCCCTGCCCACGAGTGCCTTGTGCTTGTGCACCCAATCGGTTCGCTCGTGGAGGAACTTGACTATCCTCTGGGTGTGGCGCTCGGAGACAGCTCTCACCGGCCCGAGTGCCTGGCGCAGTTCGGAGATATCGGCTGAAGGCAACAGGGCGAGTGTGCCGCATATCGAAGACATGGAATGGGAAAAGATGCTGAGAGGCACATCGACCCTAGATTCTTCGCTTATCTCCTCCAGTACAGCATCGTGCTCCGATTGGGCGTCCCTGAGAATCCGCCATGGCGCTGAACCGTCAGGCCAATTCAAACTCTCGCTGAACGGTTCCACTCCGATTCCAGAGAGTGTGGCCTGTCCCTTTGAGGCCCTCAACAACTTGCGCAGGAAGTTTCTCTCGACGACCTCCATCCTGACATTTAGCGGCTTTGGCCTAGAGTGTACGAACTTCCTTATTCTGCGGGTCAGTTCGTGCCGGAACTCCCGTTCAGTCCCCTCGTTCAGAATGGGGCCAATCACCGCGCCCATGTCGAACGGCGTGGGCATCTCTATCTCACCGGATAGCAACGAAGTGTAACCTTCTCTGATTCTCTGTTGCAGTTCTGAGGTCTCGAAGTACTCCTCCTTCTCGGTTAACGCTCTCAGTGTGCCTCGCTTGATTCTCCTCAGTGCCACCTCGGGGTCGCAGTCAACCCAGATGCAGAGGTCAGGGACTAGTGCCGCCGAGTTCATGTGCGCCACTCTGTCGACACCGAGCCCTCCCACAACTCCTTGGTATACCAATGAAGAGTGAATGTTCCTCTCGCTGACCACTGCCCTACCCTCCTCCAGACGGGGCAGTATCCAGCCGTGCGAGTGGTCGACCCTATCGGCGGCGAACAGTCCGGCCTCCTGCTTGGGAGTCATTGTCTGCTTGCGGACCGATTCGATGGCTAGACGGCCTAGAGGGTGTTCCCTGCGCGGCTCTCCAGTGGCCTCGACAGAAGTGAACGAGAACTCCTTGTCCAGCACTTCCGAAATCACCTTCGTAGCGAGGCCCTTGCCGCTGCCATCGCCTCCTTCGATAGTAATCAGATACACTGGCAAACCTCGAGTTATTCCTCTCTGTGGTCGGTGAACTGATCCCTCGCGAGATGGGCCATGCCCATCCCCAATAGAATGAACATAGGGCCTACGAACAGCATGCCTCGGCTCCAGAGTCCGAAGAACGACAGCCACCAGGTTCGCTGGTAGCGGTCGCCTCGGTAAGCCTCGAGACCCCCTACCATGCCAGCCAGCCCGGCCAAAAGGGTGAGGGCTGCTATGGTGGAGCCGATTAGTACCGACTCACTGAGATGGCTCTCTCCGGACATATCGTACTCGTCGAGTCCGTCGCCAAGCATCAGTGAGACGGAAATCTGCGCGTGGTCACCCGGTACGAGGATGATCCTGACGGTTCGGTTCCCAGGATGATCAACTAACAAGGTGGATGTCCGTCTGGGCACGTCATCTATTGAAAACCGACCTCCGGAGTCAGTGAAATCGTGACCGATCTCAAGTTCATCGGAATCGAGTATGCTCACTCTGACTCCCTCTACTGGTTCGCCTCCTGTGGTGCTGTCCTCTAGTGCGGTACTGACGATTCCGTCGACATCAGCCAACCCGTCCGAACCATCCAATTGCCCTGCTAGGATCTCACCCACATTCGTCGAGATTAGAGCGATTCCGAGAAGGACTCCGAGAAGGCTCCCGATGAATATCATCAGCGCCCCAGCCACTCTGGTAGCTGAGTCTACAGAGAGATCGTGTAGCCACAGTTCCATGGCACTGTAATCCTCGAACTCGTCGCCGTTCGCCTCGCTCACTGTCTCTCACCCGCCTCTTGCTCCTCCTCGCTGGACATCGGCGGCTGTTCACTCTGCCGCTTAACTACCATCAGTATGAGGAACTGCATAATCGTACTCAAGAAGCGGAGCGAACTCAGGAAGACCACCAGAACGGCAATCAGCAGAACTGGCCAAATCGACTTCAGGATGGATATGGCCAGAGATTCTAGAGGCTCTTCCTCCTGAGTATCCTGAGTATCTCCGAACAACACCAGATGCATGGATGTCCAGTTCTTGCCTGTGATGAGGAATGCATCCTGCTCTGAGACATAGGCAATCCCGTTCAGGACGTTGTTGTAGCCGTCTGATTCGTTCTCAGCGAGCATCGAGGCGTCGATAGTCAGTCCGACCTCACCGGTGCTCTTGTCGATGGCGATGATGGAATCGCTGCCCCATACGTTGGCGTACACCGTCTGACCGACGCACTCAAGCTCGTTGAGCAGGCTCACTTCGCTGCCCTGGTCAGTCACCCTCAGGATTGAAACCAACGTGAAGTCTTCCGGGTTCCTGAAGGCTAATTCGGAAGTCCCGTTCGACATCACTAGGTGGGTTCCGTCGTAGCACAGCCCCCAGCCCTCTCCCGAGTAGGTGTGATTGGCGATCACGGTCAACGATTCGATATCGAAGACCAGTGCTACGCCCTCCTTCCAAGTCAGCATCACGATACTGTTGCCGACGACCGTAATGCCTTCTGCGAACAGCGACTCGTCAAGTTCGATCTGACGGATTACCTGACCGCTCAATGGATCGATCTCTCTGAGACTGGAGTGTCCGTACAGTCCAGTGCTTTCGTAGAGTGATCCATCATGCATCTCGAGCCCCTGTGTGAAAGCTTCCGAATCGTGCTGATGAGAGGAAATCAGAACTAATTCTACTGTTTCCGATTGCGCTTGGGCAGACGCTGGCAGGCTGCACGTGAGGACGGCGAGCAGCATTGCGACAGCCAGTGCTGGCGCTGTAACGTGCTGTTTCATGTACGAACGATGCTCCATCGATGTTAAAATAGGTCTTTGAGCGGATTGCGACTGAAAACAACACGGAGTGTTGAACATGCCCCCCCACAATGCACCAACGTCCCGCAGAGCATCTGTCATGCTGGTCCTGACGATGCTGTTCGCCAGTCTTTCTCCTTTGACTCTCGCAGAGCCGCAATCCACTGAATCGATGACTGAGGTCATGTCGGGCGACCTCTCGGAGTTCGACCCCTCTATTGAGGGCAAGCGGTACCTGTTCACAGATGAATTCGAACCGATATTCTCGGCTACCGGTCACCTGAAGATCGAATGGAGGGAAGCTGGTTATCCTGGGCTGGTGCTCCCATTCTCTCCGGGCTACCTGAACTCGAGATCCACAGTACGTTCTTGCGAGAATGCATGGAGTCAAGGCGATACTGGCAACGTCTCCACGGCCAGTGGCAGCGTCTCTGTCACGGCGCAGAAGGTATCTGCCAATTCTGCTATTCTGGTTGAGAACGGCCAGATTATCTCGTCTACCACGCTCAATGATATTGCCTCAACCTGGGAATCGACGATTTACCCCACGGACACGACCTATTTCGGCAGTCCGCCCGATGTCGACAACAACTGCCAAATCGAGATTGTCCTGATTGCCATCGACGGATCAGGTGGGACCGGCGGATACTTCTCACCCGGTATCTCGTCGGTTAGGGAATCAGTGTTCGTCGACGTCGATGACATGAGTTCGAGGAACACTATCCTTGCTCATGAGTTCGAGCATCTGCTGCATAACGCGAGGGATCCGTACGAGTACCTGTGGATCGATGAGGGAGCGGCGGACATGGCAGCGTACCTAGCCTTCGGAGTCACCAGCACGCTGACAGGACACGCCAATGAATGGTCGCAGGACAGCAGCCTCAGCGTGCGGTGGTGGAACGGCAGAATAGCCGACTATGGCGCCGGTTTCATGTTCCTGATGTACCTAGCCGACAAACTCGGCGGTGGAGCTGCAATCCAAAGACTGGTCGCCGATACGGCTACCGGCGGAGTAGCTATTGAGAATCTGGCTCAAAATCCAGAGACAGGTGCGACCTCTATTGGGACGACGATGAGTGAGATCTTTGCTAACTTCAGTGCGGCAGTGTCCCTCGACAGCGCCCAAGGGGCCTTCGGATTTACCAACCTCGATCTCACCTCAGGATGCATTGCCGCCTATATCTGCAAGGCCCAGATGAGTGGATACAACGATCAGTGGGTCAACGATTGGAACAGCTCCAGTCAAGATATAGAGGGCTGGGGCATGAGAGCGTACAAGTTCGCTCAGGGCTCTGGCGCTCCGCTCAATATGATGGTGCAACCAACTCAATTCGGCTTTGAAGGCGCCATAATGGCTCGCGACGCAGACACGGGGACTTGGTCGATGAGTAGCCTGCGGATAGACTCCGGAACAGGGGCCGGAACCGGGCTAGTGCACGGATTTGGAAACACCACTGACGAGGTCTGGCTGCTCACATGGTACGAATCCATGGTCACTGACTGCGACTACAACTATGTGTCCTGCGGCATCACCACTGGATCGTACCCAACAGCCTCTCTCACTGTACATGCTGGTCTGATTACCGACCCCGCGGAAGTCTCGATAGACACGATTACCTCCTTCGACAGGGACGAGGACGGGTTGGACGACAGCGTTCGCATCGATCTCGATGTGGAGTCCAACGCATTCTTCGAAATTCTTGAAGTGACCATCGAGGCCTATGTCAACAACAGCGTGTCTGACTCGGTGGTGTTCGACATCACCGCCGGCAATAGTGTTCCGTCTCCGAGAAGCGTCTGGTTCACTCCCCCTTCATCGGGAGACTGGACCTACGGCATCCGCATCCGCGACGTTACAGGGGAGATTGTGGACCAAGCGTTCTCACTGCCCATGGCTCTGGCTAACATGGAGCCTGTTGCATCCGGTTCGATGTCCACGCCAGTCACTCAGACATGGCTACCCGTGACCGTGTTCGGTTCGGGGTACGACTCGTGGGGCTTCGGTCAGTTGAATGGTACATTCAGCCATAACGACACTCCTGTAGGATACATCTGGGACCTCGGAGACAACAACTCGTCCGGATTGAAGAATCCGACCCACTCGTACCTCAATGCCGGAGACTACCAGATTGTCCTAGTGGTACAGGACCAAGGAGGATACTACTCGGATTCTCAATCGTGGAACATCTCGGTGAGCGACATCTCCGACCCAATCCCCGAGATCTCTGTGGATGGAGTCATCATCACCGACGAACTGGTGCTCCTCACTGATCAGAGAGTGCAATTCTCAGCCAGAGGGACCTCAGACAACGTCCCTCTCGATGAGTTGGTATTCACCTGGGACTGGGGCGACGGGCAGAACGAAGGAGGCCAAGGAGTGGGCGAGGCTGGGCACTCATGGGTGGACGGCAGCGCTGACGGAATTATCTACACTCTGATTTTGACAGTCGATGACGGTATTCACATCGTCGAGCAATCCATTTACATCAAGGTCCTGAATCGTTTACCGAAACAGATCTTTGACGAACCACTGCAGACATACACGTTGACTCCACTGACCATGCCGACAGTCTTTGAGGACTCAGATGGGATGATTGTCGAGTATAGCTGGTTCTTCGAGGAGGGGGTCAATCTGGACGGCTCTGGGATGGCACTGACTTCCGACTTTTCCGCGACCGAGTCCATCCTGCAGAATCCCAGCGCTGGATGGCTTGAGCCGGGAATGAAAAACGTCACTCTCGAAGTCACCGATGATGATGGCAACACCTCCGTAGCCCTGCTTCAGGTACAAGTGCTTAATCAGAGACCAGTCGCAGTTTTCGCGAGACCGCAGGATGGAGATGTGGATACGACCTACACATTCGTTAGCGAGTCGTTCGACCCAGATGGTGACACGGCACTGCTGCAGACTAAGTGGGAAATCTCAGACTTCGATGACCCTGTGTACAACGTCTCCTCAGTGAGCCACACCTTCCTCGAGCCCGGACTGTACACCATCAGCCTCACCATAGTCGACGACAGGGGGCTCTCCTCGGCCACCAAGTCATACTCGATTAGGATAGCCAACCCACTCCCTGTCCCAGGACTTGAATTCAGTTGCCCGAGCGTCAACGGGTCTGTGATGAGCGAAATCCCTCAGACCGAGGACGGTGTCGTCTGGCAGGTCCCCCATACTGCTGGAGGGGGCGCATTCGTGGCTCCCGGCGACCCAATCAGGTTCGATGGTTCTGACAGTTACGATGCTGACCCACTGTTTGTGGGCCGGACATCAACGGATTCCGATTCATCGGAGTGGAACGGCATAGTCTCGTGGATCTGGGACTTCGGCGACGCCAGTTCGCCGGTCAGCGGACCGGTAGTGTGGCACGCCTACGAGATTCCCGGCACCTATGTCGTGACCCTGACGGTGGTTGACGGTTTTGAGGGTGGTGAGACAAACACGACCACTCTGACCGTTCACGTCTCTAGGGCTCCTGTGATTCTCACCGATGATCCAATCTCTGCCGACTACGTCGCGATGGGCGACATCGTGCTGCTGAACTCCAGCGCCAAAGATGCGGACCTAGACGACGGCATAGAGGCGTGGATAGATCTGGACCAGTCTGACGACAGTGACGGGGACGGCAATCCGGCCAATGACCGTGACCGGCCCCTAACAGGTCCACTGACAGTGAAATGGGACCTCAACGCGCTGCAAGACACCGACCTCGACGGCGACACTCGAAACGACTGGTTGTGGGGTAATCAGACTTGGAACCAGCCTGGCGAAATTAGAATCCTGATGCAGGTGTGCGACGGCGTGGGCGTCTGCTCCTCTGAGGAGTACGTAATCACCGTCCTCTCGGTGCAGGAAGATGACAAGCCGAAGTCGTTGGCCGACCTGACATGGAGTGACCTAGTTCCTAACAGGGAGAGCGCGGGGCTGCTAGCCTTGGTTGCGGCCGTCCTCGTACTTGGGTGGTTGATTATGCGAGAGAAAGACGAGGATGAGTTGGATGCCGGAGAGATGCTCGAGACCTACGACGTCACTGAAGTTGAAGTCGAAGGAGGCCTGCCTGGTATGGACCAGCACAAGCCACCTCCACAACCGAAGTACCTGACTGTCCAAGAGCGAAGAAACAAGGAGTCCGGATACATCCGACCTATCAGGACGAGGAGGCGCTGAGCGTGGAAGACGGCCCTAGGAAACTCACTGCGGCCGCAATCAACCTCTGTCTGCTCCTGCCCGTAGTCGCTGTGTTCGTTACAATAATCGCAGCTCCGATTGCATCTGCAGAGGCGAACTGTGGCGACGTTCCGGCCGAAAACTCTCCAGGGATAGATCAGTACTTTGAAGAGCACTCGATCGAAGATGGTGGATTTTGGGGCGAGAATGCGATGTTGAAGCCCCTAAATCGCGACTTCAGCACCGATATGACGGTCTACAACGACAGCGCGAATGCGATTAGTATGGAACTGGTGCCTGGCTACCAGTACACCTTCTGCCTCTATTTGAGCTCTGATTCACAGTCAGCTCCGACCATGGGGGCGATTGGCGATGTATACCTGATGAATGAGGCCAACTGGGACCGCTACACATCAAGTTACGAAACTAGAGAGTGGGATGATTTAGAGGAAATTGTCAACGAATTACCAGTGGAATGGAGAGACCTGGCCATGTGGCTGCCGTTCAGGGATGTCCACGCATACGAGAGCGTTTCTAGCCAGGTATTCTCAGTGGCCATAGACTCGATTGGTTCGGCATGGTCCTCCGTCTCTTGGTTCGATTCGGGCGACCCCCAGTACTACCTAGTGGTCGATGGCTGGGACAACGGGAGGAGTTCCGATAGAAAGGCCGCCGGAGGCAGCATGAATGTCGAGATATTGGTCGATGTTGAAGAGAGGACGACGCTGCCCAATTTCGTCGCCTACATCCTGATAGCAGCGCTACCGATAGCTTGCATCATCGTCCCTCTTATCATTCACAGCAAGTACATGTCGACCGGGCTGGGCGATGAAGAAGATTCGCATCAGGTCCCTTACCTCGAGAGTGAGCGCGATGAGCGCAGCCAAGACGGTTAGGCGGTCTCGTATTCTAGCAGTTGCCACGCAGTCTGCAGGTCCGAGGCGTTGATTCTACCCTGTCGCGAGATGTGCAGTCCCTTGTCCATGGTGGTGTATACTAGGGCCTGTTCAAGCAACGGGGCGTGAATCCTAGTCCAGTCGCCGCCCCATCCCAATCCCATGATGGCGTAATGAGCTCCTGAGCTCCTGAGACCCCACGCTGCCTCAAACAGACGTAGTCCGTCGTGACGGCCTGATGACCGGTAGCAGATTTTGATGATATCTCCGGCATCAGAGTTGTCCTCGACATCGTGGATTATCTCCGAAGCCGAGGGAGGATTCTCCGAGGAGTGAAGGGAGGCAACAACCTTGGCCTTCCCAGAAGCATCATCCATCAGAGATTTGCGCGCCTTCGACTCGATATCGACCTCGAGGTCAATCCAACTGACGCCACTATTGATTGCCGCACTCAGCACCTCGATACGTTGTCCTTCTTCTCCCGGATAATGGCCCTGCTGGCGCTCTGGGCGGCATGTAAGGATTACCGGTAGGTCGATGCCCTGCTTAAGTGACTCAAGCGCCCCCTGCACGTCGACCGAGTCGAGGGGTTGCGGGATGAAATCAGGCTCGACGTATTTGGGCCTACGATCATCCCTCTTCGCTTCCTCCTCTGCGGGATCCGGTTCAGGCATCTGCTCTACAACCCAAAGCTTGTCCAGACGTACCTCAACCATATCCGCCCCTGCAGCAGTCGCCATGGCTGCATCCTTCAGCATCTCATCAACGGTGCACCCTCTCAGTGTAACACAGATGAGTGGTCGAGGCATTCGGCCGCTCCACCTTGGCAGTCTGTATAACCATGTCGTGCAATTTCACAGGCCTATAGGCCTGGCACAGGATTAATGCTTCATTTTCAGTGATTTTTGGAGCCTCCCTAAGGAGAGTTGATAACCCTTGACCTACACCAAATTACAGATGCGCTGAGGGTTCCCCTAAGGGAACCCTCAAGAGAAAGGGGAGAAAATGGCCAAGAAGTACGACGCGAAGGCGATTCAAGTCCTTGAGGGACTGGAGGCGGTCAGGAAGCGCCCGGGGATGTATCTAGGCGACCCGCACGATGGTTCCGCCCTGCACCACTGCATCTGGGAAGTCGTCGATAACGCTGTCGACGAGCACCTCGCTGGGTACAATGCCACAGTCGAGGTGAATCTGGAGAAGGATGGCTCTGTCACGGTCATTGACCATGGCAGGGGGATTCCTGTGGGCAAGCACCCGCAGGAGAAGATTAGCGCCGCCGAGGTCATCATGACCAAACTCCACGCGGGCGGCAAGTTCGACAACGAGTCGTACAAAGTAGCTGGTGGACTACACGGTGTCGGAGTGAGTGCTGTCAACGCCGTCTCAGAACGGCTGACGATGACCATCTACCGAGGAGGCAAGGTATGGAGTCAAGAGTACGTCAGAGGCAAGCGCAAGGCCGCCCTGAAGGCGACTGGTAAATCCGACACCACTGGTACGACAATCAACTTCAAGCCCGATATGACCATCTTCAGCGACATCATTGAGTTCGATTTCGAGCAGATCAACACCAGGATGCGCAGGACTGCTTTTCTGAACGCCGGTCTGCGAATCTGGATGCGGGATTTTCGAGGCGAAGATACTGTCGAGATTGAGCACAAGTACGACGGCGGCCTGAAGGAATACGTCGTGGCGATGAACGAGAAGAAGGAGGTTGTCCATGACGAGGTCCTACACATCCTCGGTTCCAAGCAGGGTGACAAGGGCGAAGTGCATGTCGAGGTTGCCATGCAGTGGACCGATGCCTATTCCGAGATTATCCACTGCTTCACGAACATCATCCACAACACCGACGGAGGAACTCACCTGTCGGGACTGAAGGGATCCCTGACAAGGACGATCAACTCCTATGCCCAATCGAGAAAGCTCCTGAAGAACGTCAGCAGTCTGTCGGGTGACGATGTCCGAGAGGGTTTGTCGGCAGTCATTTCGATTAAACACCCCGACCCCTCCTTCAACGCTCAGACCAAGTCCAAACTGGTGACCAGCGAGGTCACCGGCATCGTCGAACAGATAGTCAACGAAAAGCTCGGTGAGTACTTCGAAGAAAATCCCTCTGTGGCCCGCATCATAGTCGACAAGTCGGTCCTCGCGAGCAAGGCGAGGGACGCTGCGCGCAAAGCCCGTGACTTGACTCGCAGGAAGGGCATACTCGAAGGCGGTGGCTTGCCCGGTCAACTGGCCGACTGCCAATCCAAGGACCCCGCTGAGTGCGAGGTCTACATCGTCGAGGGCGAGAGCGCGGGTGGTTCGGCTAAGACTGCCCGAGACAGACGCACACAGGCCGTACTACCTCTGCGAGGGAAGATTCTCAATGTTGAGAGACAGCTGGGCAACCTGACCAAGGTGTTCTCGAATGAGCAGATCCAGCGCATGATTAGGGCCTTGGGAGCGGGAGTCGGTAACGAGGAGGAGGACGAGGGTGCCTTCGATCCTGAGAAACTGCGCTACGGGAAGATCATCATCATGACCGATGCCGACATTGACGGCGCCCACATCCGCGCCCTGATACTAACTTTCATGTGGCGCTTCATGCGACGGGCTATCTCCAATGGCAATGTGTACATCGCAGCACCTCCTCTGTTCTCAGTATCAAGAGGTAAGCACACAGAGTGGGTGCACAGCGAAAAGGACCGCGATGCCGTAGTGAAGCGCCTGCACAAGGAGGCCCCGACTGCCAAGATTAACGTACAGCGATACAAGGGACTGGGAGAGATGAACCCAGAGCAACTATGGGAGACCACGATGGATCCCGAGACCCGCACCATGATGAAGGTCGAAATCAAAGATTTCGAAACCGATGGAAAACTCGCCTTTGAACCTGTAGATGAATTATTCTCGATACTAATGGGGGATGACGTTCCGGACCGAAGGGCGTTCATCGAGGACAACGCCACCAAGGTGACGGCGTTGGACGTGTGAGGAATCAGAATGGCAGAGGATCTACTTCGAAGGGACATCTCTGAGGAGATGAAGGAGAGTTACATCAACTATGCCATGAGTGTCATCATCGGGCGTGCCCTACCTGACGTTAGGGACGGGTTGAAGCCGGTCCACCGACGTATCCTCTGGGGGATGCACCAGGCCGGCCACACCCACGAGAAAAAATACAGCAAATCTGCTCGTTCAGTCGGGGAAGTGATGGGGAAGTACCACCCACACGGTGACCAAGCGCTGTACCAAACCATGGTCAGGATGGCTCAGGACTTCTCCCTACGGTACCCGTTGATCGACGGTCAAGGAAACTTCGGCTCCATCGATGGTGACCCTCCTGCTGCTATGAGGTACACCGAAAGTCGCCTCGATCGGATGTCGCATCACATGTTGGATGACATCAACAAGAACACCATTGACATGGAACCTAACTTCGACGACACAGAGACAGAGCCGTCAGTGTTGCCGGCTCGCCTACCTAATTTGCTGCTCAACGGCAGCGACGGTATAGCCGTCGGCATGGCGACCAAGATTCCGCCTCACAACCTCAATGAGGTCGCCGCGGCAATCAAGTTCCATGTAGAGAAGGTCATCGAGCAAAATCGCAAGATAGGCTTCGACAACCCGCCCAAGATTGATGCGCTTGAGTATATGGAGTTCCTCAAGGGGCCAGACTTCCCTACGGGTGCCACGATCCACGGGATAGATGGCATCGTCGACATGTACAGAACCGGTCACGGTAGCTTCCACATCCGCTCAGACATCGAAGTTCAGGATGACTCCTCGGGCAAGAAACTGATAGTTCACTCCATCCCCTATCAGGTGAAGAAGGCCGGGATGCTACAAGGCATAGCCGAGCTCGTCCAGAAGGAG
>DAGM01000014.1:0-39351 GCA_002495735.1 Euryarchaeota archaeon UBA54 | reverse complement strand
AAGCAGAACGCCGATCCTCACGCCGTGCTGAATCAGCTCTACCGTTCCAGCAGGTTGCAAGAGTCTTACTCAGCGAACATGATGGGCATACTAAAGGGCGAACCGGTCCAACTTGACCTGTGCACCATCCTGCACACGCATGTCCGACATAGGGAGTCAATCGTCGAGCGACGCACACAATTCGATCTTGAGAAGGCGGCGGCCCGCGCACACATCCTAAAAGGGCTGATGAAGGCTCAGAAGAGGATGACCGAGATTATCGAAGTCGGTAGGAACTCTGACTCCCGCGAGCAGTTTGAGCAGTACTTGAGGGGCGACGAGAAATACCCCAAGATCAAGCGCTTCGACTTCTCCGAGAAGCAAGCCAAGGCAATAGCCGAGCGGCGCCTGTACCAGCTCACCAAGATAAACGTCCAGGAGGTCTCCGATGAACTGGAGAGACTGAAGCAGGCTATCAAGGACTTCGAGGGCATCCTAGATAGCCGAATCCGACGCCTCGGCATCATAATCGCCGAGCTTGATGCGGTTGTCGATAAGCACGGCGACGAGCGGCGCTCCAGCATCGACCCAATGCCTCTGTCAATGGACCGTGAGGATCTTGTCGCCGAGCAGGCCATCGTTATCTCACTGACTCAGGACAACTACATCCGCCACCTCCCTGTAGAGGCATTCCGTCTTCAGAACAGAGGCGGGAAGGGACTCAAGGGGGTGGCTACTAAGGAGGAAGATGCTCCCTCCAAGATAGTCACCTGCTTTTCCAAGGACAGGTTGCTGATTTTCACCGATATGGGCCGTGTCTATGGCCTCAGGGCATGGGAGACGCCGTCTGCCAGCCGCTACGGCAGAGGCTCTCACATACGCAACCTGCTCGGTGGCATCCGCGAAGAGGAGAGGGTAATCTCGATACTCCCTCTCAGCAGGGAGCTCATCGAGAGTCCGGAGGGGAACTACCTGATGTTCGCCACTACGAACGGTCGCATCAAGAAGAGTCGTCTCTCTGAGTACGTCAAAATCAACCGCAATGGGAAGTATGCCTTGCGATTCGCCGAGGGAGATGGTGATTCGCTGGTTACTGTCAGACCCGCCACCGAAGCCGACCATGTCGTGTTGGTGTCGGCGCAAGGCAACGCCTGTAGGTTCATGCCAGCCGAAGAAAAGTCCAGAGTCGATTCCAACTCAGGAGATATAGTGACCACCCATATCGTTCGAGTTCAAGGCAGAGTCAGCCAGGGAGTCTCCGGGATGAAACTCCGGAAGGGAGACAGTGTGATTGGGATGATTGTGACCGATGACTTCGATACCAGCGTTCTGACTATCTCGAAGTATGGAATGGCCAAGCGCAGCCGCCTCGGTTCAGGCGAGATGATGATCGTGAAGGACGCCGGGGGCAACGAGGTCCTCAACGAAGAAGGTGACGTCATCACAGAGAGGGATGGTTACAGGCGCACCAACAGGGGAACCAAAGGGGTGCGCACGATGTCACTGCGTGATGATGACTGTATCGTCAGCGTACGCCAGATTCCTGACCTTGAAGACCAGTTATTCATGCTCACCGCAACTGGGATGATGATCAGGATGGTGTCTGGCCAGACCAAGGAGACTCTAGGCAAGGTGACCAAGGGCACTCGAATCATGGAGCTGCGCAACGCCGACAGGTCGGGCTACGTAGACGAGATTATCTTCGTTGCTAGGTTGCCCGCCAATCTAGTGGACTCCTTGGATGTAGACGAGCCATCCCTCGAAGAAGAGTGAAACCGCTCGGCTTAAGCGAATGAAGCAGGTGGCAAGAGCACTGCGGCAGTCGCATAGCCTGGCCATTGCGCTGGATTGCTAATCCAGTGGTGTTTCACCTCGGGAGTTCGAATCTCCCCTGCCGCGCCACTCCCTCAAAGACAGCTTCATGCGCTCAGCCGTTCTACGAGATACGTGGACTGGGGGCAGTATACCGGGCTCGCGGGGCTCGCCCTGCTCACATTCCTAATCCTCAGGCACCTGAGCCTGAGGCCATCAAACGAGCGTGACTGGGTGATTGAGAACCGTAGGATGGCGTATGCCGAGTTCGACGGCGATGAGGTAACCATGCGAAACGTTAGAGACTTCAATTGGAGATCAACGAAGGATTTCGATGAACACTGGGCTGACTGGACGTTTCGCCCAAGCGAGGTGACTGGGATCTGGCTGGTGCTCGAGTACTTCGACCCGAAGCGCAAGCCCATTGCCCATACGCTGATGAGTTTTGAATTCGAGGACGGAAGGAGGCTAACCTGCTCAATCGAGGTCAGGAGGGAGGTCGGTGAGAGATACCACCCAATCAAAGGCATGTTCAGGCAATACGAACTAATCTACCTCTGGGCTACAGAGAGTGATTCGATAGGAGTTCGAGCGAGATGTAGGAGGAAATCCAAGACTCATCTATTTGAGGGCGTTGTGCTCGGAGAAGACAGTCACCAGAAGCTGCTCAAGTCGTTCATTCATAGGACCAACGGCCTGCATGAGAGGCCAGAATGGTACCACAGTATCACCAATACCTGCACTACCAACATTGTCAGGCATGTCAACGAGGTCTATCCGGGCAGGGTGCCCAAGGCGGTGGCCGTGCTCCTCCCTGGACTCAGCCCTAGACTGTTGAAACGAAACAACCTGATTAGGCTCGATGGTACACTAGAGCAGACTCTCGAGTCGAGCCTGATAGACCAGCGGTCCGCAGAATGGGACGGAGAGAGTGACTTCGGCGACTGGATAAGGACTTAGAATGGAATGAGAGGATTCAACACAATGGCGCCCTTGGCGTTGTCGTGCTGAGCATCGAGCCAATGGGACTCGAGGCGACCATAGAGTGGTCGCTGCCGCCCTCAAAGAGCCACATGATTCGCTGGTTGACCCTAGCAGCGCAGGCCGAAGGAGATACGGGACTCAACTTCATCGGCAGCGCCGGGAAGGACGTCCTGTCAATGGTGGACTGTCTGAGAGAGATTGGTGCCGTGATAGATCAGGATGAATCTAGATGGGTCATCAGCGGAGTCGGGTCGCGTGGATTCCAAACGCCAGAAGGGAATCTCGACTGCGGCAACTCAGGCACAGCAGCCCGCTTTCTGATGGCGATAGCAGCAGGCATGTGTGAACCAGTCTCCCTTGATGGGGACCAGTCACTGAGACGGCGCGACATGTCGGCTCTGACCGGTGCGCTGAGGGAACTCGGGTGTGAAGTCACTTCGGACACACTCCCTCTGACTGTCACTGGGCCTGTAGTTCCAGGGTCGGCGCACCTTGATGTCAGCGATTCCAGCCAGCCCCTGTCTGCACTCCTGCTGGCTTCACCGGGCTACTCAGGAGCCATTCATCTCAAGACCTCGTCGCACTCTGTGAGCAGGGGCTACTCGGAGCTGTCGTACGAGTTGGCAACTAGATGCGGTTCCTCGAACGAGATGGTGTCGGACGGCGTTGACATCGAGCCATGGCGGCCCGTCACACCCGGCGAGGTGAAGATTCCGGGTGAACTAAGTCTGCTCCCCCTCGCTATGCTGCTCGCAGAACTGCACGACGTCGAGGTCGTACTCACGGGGGACGGCTTGGAACTGTCTGGCTCACTGATGAAACTGGCTGAAAGGACCGAGGAACTGGATTTGCGTGACGAGAGCGATATCATAGCCCCCGCTGCAGCGCTGATGGCTCTGGGCAATGGCGGCAGGATTAGAGGGGTTGCTCATGCCAGAGGAAAGGAGTCGGACAGGATTAGCAGTACTGTTGACCTGCTCAACTGCTTTGGAATGGAGGCTACGGAGACCGATGACGGGATTGAGGTAGCGGGTAGCCAGATCCTAGTCAGGCCAATGCTGCCGTTCGACTCGCAAGGAGACCATCGCCTAGCGATGACTGCGATGGCTCTGGCCAGCAAGTGCGGAGGAAGTGTAGCCGGGGCCGATGTGTGTGCTGTTAGCGACCCCGATTTCATCGAGAAACTGATGATCTTGGAGGATTAGGATGTCACGATTCAAGGGAAATCTGAGCACGCACCTTCTGCTACTACTAGTGGCTGTCATATGGGGGTCAACTTGGGCTGTAGGAAGATTTCTCAGCTACGGGCTGGATGAATCAACAGGGGCCAATCTTGGGCCAGCAACCGCTGCTTGGCTGAGATACTTGGTAGCCGTAATCGCCTTCGTGGCTTGGTGCTGGGCATACAGGAATCGCAATGGTCCGAGGATGCTGCCGCACGACTCACGATCATGGCGCTACACTGTGTGGCTGGGACTGCTCGGGACGATGGCATACCAACTTCTCTTCATGCATGGTATGAAGTGGACGGCGGCCGGCGACGCTTCCCTAATCATCCCCATCAATCCTGTCTTCACCGTCCTCTTAGCGGCACCTATGCTGGGCCAGAAAGTGACGAAAAGGATGGCCTTTGGGCTGTTACTTGGGATAGTTGGAGTTAGTGCAGTAGTCGGCTGGAGCCCAAACACCGACATCCCATTCGAGCATCGACTGCTAGGAGATGCGATGATTGTTCTCGCTGCCCTCGCTTGGGCGACAAATAGCAACCTGACCAAGATTGCTCTCGGAGAAGATGGCATTGGAACTACCGAGGAATTAGTGATTTGGTACTCGATTGTCGGCTGGATTATGCTCACTCCCTGGATGTTGGCTGAGATCTGGAGCTCGGGCATCCCCAGTCCCAATACGGCGGAGTGGGGTTCAATTGCTTATCTGGGGCTATTCTCTACTGTCCTGACTTATGTCTGGTTCGCGAGAGGGATTGACAGGATTGGTCCGACAGCAGCAGCCTCCTATGTTTTCCTAGTCCCAATTTTCGGGGTCCTAAGTGGATGGGCGCTGCTGGACGAGAGCATCGGGGCCTCGATGCTCGTGGGCTTTGTGCTGATAGTAATAGCTGTCAGAGAGGTCCAGAGAGAGAGTGAGCGGTTAAGGGCCGATTGAGGGGGCGCCTACAGTGTTGCCTCATCGTTAAATAGAGAGGGTCAGTGGGGCGCCAACGAGGTAGTCGCATGGCACGCAAGCCAGGATCAATGTATCGCCAGATCAAGGGCCAAGCTTACACCCGGCGAGAGTACTCTGGAGGAGTCCCGAACAACCGCATACTGCGCTTCTTCATGGGCGATAGGAAGGCCGCGGAAGCAGGTCAATTCAAGGTCATCGTCGAGCTCACTGCCGACAATCCGTGCCAGGTCCGCGACCAGGCTCTGGAATCAGCTCGGCAGGTGGCCAATGCCACCATCAGGAAGAATGCAGGGGATATGGGATACGCACTTCGAATGCACACCTATCCTCATCAGATCCTGCGTGAGAATAAGCAGGCCACCGGTGCAGGGGCGGATCGTGTCTCACTGGGAATGCGGCAGTCGTTCGGTAAGAACGTCGGTACCGCAGCTCGCGTCCAACGTGATCAGACGTTGGTCTCGATTCAGACTGACCCAGAGCACTACCTCACAGCGCGGGACGCCCTCAGGAAGGCGTGCTGCAAATTCCCGACCCCTTGTACGATTAGGCTCGTCGAGGGAGCCGAGCATTTGAAGGGCCTAGTGTGAGGGCGTAGGGCCATGTCGCCCTCGGATTCGTTGAGCGTGCTGCAGGATTCTCTTCGTGACTCCCCCATCATCTGGAAGGGCGATTACCCGTACTTCATCCACCCCATATCCGACGGCATCCCAAGGATGGATGCAGACGTGCTGCGTGCCACTCGCGACCTCATCGTAGAGATGGTAGACTGGTCGAAGGTCGACCTCGTGGTCAGCATCGAGGCGATGGGGCTGCCCCTTCTAGCAGCAGTAGGAGATGCCACTGGGAAACCGACAGTGGTGATTCGCAAACGCCAGTACGGGATGGAGGGCGAAGTCCAGGTCGATGTTGCGACCGGGTACTCGCAGTCCACCACTTACATCAACGACATCAAACCAGGAGAGAGAATATTAATCGTCGATGATGTGATCTCAACCGGTGGCACGCTTGAGCCGATACTGGCAACACTCGAGGAGATGGGCGTGATTCTGCAGGACATAGTCATCGCCATCGAGAAGGGCGAGGGACGCGAGAGGCTCGCGAAGGAGCGACCGGACTGGCCAATCAGGACTCTGGCTCGCATAGACATAATCGACGGCAGAGTCGAGATTCTCAGGTGATTACATGGACTTGGACAGACACGATTTCGAGCTCGACGATTTAGTCGAGAGGATTAGGGCTAACGATAACCGACTTGTCGCGCTACAGGTTCCCGAGGGACTGAAAATGCAGGCTCTGGAGATGATGGACTCAATTGAGGACGGGTCCGATGCTAAGGTCATCCTGGCTGCCGACCCGTGCTACGGAGCGTGCGACCTAGTTCATGACAAGATGAAGATGATGGGGGTCGAGCTGGTCGCACACATGGGCCACAGTCAGATGAACATCGACTCAGGGATGCCAACTCACTTCATCCCAGTCACCTACGATGGCGACCCCGAGTTGGCAGCAGTCCTGCCTCTACTCGAGAGTCATCGCGCAATCGCTCAGTCGCGACTGGAGTCGGTCGGCGAGGAGGCCGATATTGACGAAGAAACTGCCAAGGAGCGTTTTCTCGATGCGGTTGGAAGGGTTGCCCCTCTGACTGGAGCGAGGCTCGGCCTAGTGGGCTCCATACAGCACCTCCATCTGCTTGAGGATTTCAAGAGTAGACTTGAGATGGCGGGCTTCGACGTAGAGATACCTGTCGGCGGTGACAGGTTGACCTTTCCCGGCCAAGTACTCGGCTGCAACTACTCAGGCGACGACCCGTCGATAGGGCACTACATGTTCCTCGGCTCGGGCGATTTCCATCCCATCGGCCTAGTGCTGCATACTGGCAAGCCGCTGGCGATGCTCGACCCTTACTCAGGGGATGCCACCGAGATGTCCCTGGAACGCATCGAGAGGATTCTGCGCCAGCGCTTCGGTCTGATAAACTCGGTCGACGATGCCCAGACGTTCGGTATCCTGATTGGCGAGAAGCCGGGCCAAATGCGTCGTAGCCTCGCAATACGCATGAAGCGCCTACTTGAGAAGCACGGGCGCAAGGGATACCTGCTGGCACTGGATCACATAAGCCCAGACCTCATCGACTTCTACCCGGTCGATGCCTACGTCAACACCGCCTGCCCTCGAATAGCAATCGACGATTCCGTAAGGTATGCCAAGCCGCTCATCACCCCGTACGAGCTCGAAGTTGCACTTGGAGAGAAGAAGTGGGAGACAGGTTACCAGTTCGACGAGATACCCTGACTCACGTGCACACTGCAGACAGGCATATGTGCGCGCGCTGCTCCAAATATGTCTAATAACGATGTGAGCACGAGTCACATAATGGTCGACTACCTAGACAGAATAGGAGCGGGCAAGGTCCTGCTGAACGGGATGTTTTTCTCGTTCGATTGGACGCCGCCTGCATTGGTCGGTCGCGATGAGGAACTCGGTGAGCTCGCTTCGATGTTCAGTGGAATGGAAGGGGACGGAGTCAGTGGCAGGGCAGTCATTACAGGACCAGTAGGTTCGGGCAAGACGGTGATGACACGTCGCTTCGGAGAAGATCTTCAGCGAATGCTGGACGGACGCAGGAAGATAGTTCTCGCTCATGTCAACTGCCGCAACCACCCAACTGCCTCACAGGTGTTGCAGGAGATTGCTCGCTCACTCGACTCTGGACACCCAGAACGGGGCTTCAGCTCGAGCGAGATCATCCAATCTATTCGTCGTAACCTCAAGGTACACAAGACCCATCTCCTGCTAACCCTCGACGAAGTAGATGTGCTAATTCGCAACGACAAGGGCGACCTAATCTACAAACTGCTCCGAATCGATGAGGGTCAGGACCAGCAGGGCTCGCTCTCGATGATACTGGTGAGTCAAGATGTTTCCCTAATCAGGTTGTTCGAACCAGCCATTATCTCTCGGCTCGGCGAGAGCAGCATGATGGCGCTGGGCGGATACGACGAGCGCGCGCTCACGGGTATCGCTAGGCAGCGCTACGAGGAGGCCTGCAAACCGGGATCGGTGGGCGATGACACTCTGTCCAAGATCGGTAGGTTCGCCGCTGAGACAGGTGACGCGCGTCTCGCCATCGAACTGCTGGAAGCAGCAATTCGACGCGCCGAGATGGATGGCAGAGGAGACGTCTTAATCGAGGATGTACGACCCAGCACCTTACGGGGTGCTTCGGTCGAACCAAGTCAGGTCGACAATCTGGGCAAGCATCAGAAACTGGTCCTCCTCGGTATCTGCAGGCGCCTCAAGAGGGTGGACGAGATCTCCAGCGGTGATGCCCAGAAGTTGTACAATCTAGTCTGCGAGGAGAACGGGGACAAACCCCGCAGTTACACCACCTTCTGGAAGCACCTCAAGGAGCTCGAGACACTGGGGCTGATTGAGTCGCGGACTGCGAACGCGACGGTGGGTAGGGGGAGGACGCAGCACATCACCATGACCAATACCGCACCTGCGGCTCTGGAGAGTCGAATCGAGAAGGAAATCAGTTGATTCAGCAAGCGCCTATGGCGCTTCCGAACCGCTCTTATAGGGGCCTTTAGTCGGGAGGCCGTCCGAGGTGATGAGATGGCAGCGGAGCAGGCATTCAAAGCGGTGATTAACGATACCAATCCCACATCGAGTGGCCGGGCCTTCGGTATCGAGATTACGGGCTCAAACTACAACCACTTCCTAGGTAAGAAAATCGGGGATTCGGTGGACGGTATGTTCATCGGAGAGGGTGACAAATCCCTATCTGGATACAAACTGGAGATCACTGGTGGCTCCGATCTGACGGGGCGCCCTATGAGGCCAGAACTGGACGGCGTCGGCATCAAGTCAGTCCTCATCACTGCGGGAATCGGTTACAAGGGCAAGCGCTATGTCAAGAAGAGAGGTAAGGTGTATCGATACAAGTACGACGGCCTCAGAAGGCGACGTAAGCTGCGAGGCAACGTAATCGGCCAGGACACCCGCCAGATTAACCTGAAGATCACCGAGGCGGGCAATCGCTCCCTCGACGCCATCTTCGGCCTCGTTGAGGAGGCCGCACCTGTCGAGGAGCCCTCTGGAGAAGAGGAGTGAGTTGGCAGGGGGAATTAAACTGGTTCAGAGTCTTCCCAGTCAACCTGTAGTCAACATCGGCATGGTCGGTCACGTCGATCACGGTAAGACCACTCTCACTCAAGCGCTCTCCGGAGTCTGGACCGATACCCACTCGGAGGAAATGAAGCGCGGCATCAGCATCAAGTTAGGCTACGCCGACACAGCGTTCTACAGGACCTCTGACGGTAGGTACTACGCTAGAGGTAAGCACCCTGATGGCAACGAGGACTCGGATGGCGAGCTTCTACGTGTGGTCTCGTTTGTTGACGCCCCGGGTCACGAGACCCTGATGGCTGTGATGATTTCAGGCTCCTCGATTATGGATGGGGCGATGCTACTCATTTCTGCTACTGAGAAGTGCCCGCAGCCTCAGACCCGTGAACATCTGGCCGCATTGCAGATAGCAGGAATAGAGAACATAGTAGTGGTACAGAACAAGATCGACATAGTGAGTCGAGAGAGGGCTGTCGAATCCCACGAGGAGATTAGAGACTTCCTGAAGGGCACGATAGCCGAGTCTGCTCCAATCATCCCGGTCTCGGCCCACCACGACGTCAACCTAGACGTCTTGATACAGGCCATCGAAGACGTCATTCCCACTCCAGACAGGCCCTCTGGTGAGTCAGGTCTGATGTACGTCGCTCGCTCGTTCGACACGAATCGTCCGGGCTCGCGCCCTGAGAAACTGCAGGGCGGAATCATCGGCGGCAGCATCGTCGAGGGTTCCTTCAGCGTGGGAGATTCGATATTGATAGCCCCTGGCCGCAGGGTGCAAACAGGCGGAAAGACGACTTGGGAGCCAATTCGAACTACCATTCAGAGTGTCAAGGGAGGTGGGCTTGACCTGCAATCCGTTCACGCAGGAGGATTGTGCGGCATCGCTACTCCGATGGACCCTGTCTCCACCAAGGCCGATGAGCTCTCTGGACAGGTCATGGCTCGCGAGGGTGAACTGCCACCAATATGGGAGGCCCTAGATCTCGATCTCGATCTGCTTGAGAACATGGCCTCGGCCGGAGAAGGGGATGCCAAATCGGTTCGCCCGCTGCAGCCCAATGAGATGCTTATGGTGAACTCTGCCACCGCCACCAGCGTCGGAACAGTCTCATCGATCAAAGGTCGATCGGCGACGTTGCAACTGAGGTTGCCAATTTGTGCCAAGTCAGGTAGTCGAATCACGCTGTCCCGTCGCATTGGCTCGCGCTGGCGGCTCATCGGCCACGGCTCGATTGCAGGGTGATTGGATGGTCGGCGTCCTCGTAGACGCATGCGGCTGGGCCGCACTGATGGATGCAAAGTTGAATATCGACGATGCGATGAAGGAAGTGGTTGGCCAAGCCGAACTCATGGTGCTCGAAAGTGTGCATCGCGAATTAGATCTGTTGTCGCAACAGAGGAAGGGACTCCTCCTCAGTTTGCTCGAGAGCCGTTCCGAGAGAGTTCTCGACCTTGATGGGATGTCTCATCCGGACGAGATGCTGGTAACTCTCTCTGGTTCGAGAAGATGGCCGGTACTGACAGTCGACCGGGACCTTAAGGAGAGATTGATATCCTCTGGAGGATCCTACATCGAAGTCGCATCGGGCCGGTTCCTCAGGCTGGTCGAGACCTAGGGCAGCGTGAACAACCGGTCATCTCCATGGCCGTCCAGTAGACCGATTCTAACGGCGGCATCCAACCAAGCGTGCGAGTAGTTGATGGCCCCGAAGGCGCGAACCAAATCATCGGACTCCATGAAATGCCTGGCATCAGCGGCGTAGTCATCGCACATCCTCAGCATCGAGGTCAATCGGGCCTCGTCCTCCACACCTTCCGCGCAGGGGGTCGCCTTCGACCTAGCCTCAGTCGTCAGGGCCAGATACCTCTCAACCTTATCTCTGGTTACTACTGAGCCGGACATTTGAGCACCTATGTCATCTCGAGTTCCAACGAGGCTGCTCTGCTTAGTTTGAACAGTCTCGTCCTGCCCTGCTTCCTGACCGAGAGCAGGCCAGCTTTCCGCAGTCCATTGAAAATCTGCGATAGTCGAGGTCTACCGACCTCGAGAAAGGCCTGTAGTTCCGGGTCCGAAGGTGAGATCTCGCGTGCCTTGGCTGCTGCCAGCACGGTACGCTCAGCATCAGAAACTGTCGCGACTCGGGCATGGTTGAGAGGCTCGTCAACATCCCAAGCTGGTCCGAGAGGAATTGGGATTTGGGGAGGAGCAGGTTCCGGCTCCTCAAACACTGGCTCCGGCACTACGGCAAGAGGAGGGGAGTGATCGATGTCGAAGACTGGTTCGGGACTGGTCTTTGGCTCCGCATCTAAGACAGGCAGGGATGAGCCGAGACTAGAGTCCACAGTCCAAAGGGCACCCTCGGCAGCCATCACCGGTTGGTCCTGAGTGGGTAGCACCGAGGTGTCTGGCTTGGCGTCGGTAACGAATGCAGGTTCGGGATTCGGCCTAGGAGGTGGCCTGATAGGAGCCGGTGTCAATTGCGGCCGATTCTCGGCGACCGTAATCGGAGTCTCGTCCAGACCCTCGGGCATGGCTGCGCTGATTCTCTGTGATCTGTCGGCTAAGCCACTGAGTCCGCCGGCGTGACGAGGCTGTACCAGATGTTCAGTGCCCTCTTCGGCGAAGAGGAAGGAATCCAGCGTCTCCTGGTTCTCCTCTGGAGGGGGCGACTGCGACTCGGGCTCGGGCTCGGGCACGGGCACGGGCACGGGCCCATCGTCCCAGATATCGTCTGGTTCAGGGAGTTCCTTGTCCCAATCGAACTCTTCGGATTGACCTTCGGGTTCGGATTCATCCTCCCACAGGTCATCGGGCTCGACGTCCCAGTCCTCACCATCTTCGACTGACTCGGGAACGGGTTCTGATTCTAACTCGGTGAGGGAGGAGTGTGCCTCTGGAGGATCTTCGTCCTCTTCCTGCACGATCCTCTGCCATCCGACCAGCCTCTCGAGTGTACCCTCGGAGCCGACACCTCGCCTTTCATCAATGAGCGCCCGGCACAAGCGCACCACCTCGCGTGGATTTCCTGCTGTGCTATCGTGGATGGCAGTCAAGATATCGGGGTTGATGATCCAGCGCTCACGGGCCTTCCTGCGCACGAGATTGTCGGCCAACTTCTGAATCTGACTCTCCGATAGGCCATCAAGATGCTCGGGGGAATCGAACACATCGAGCACCTCTTCGTCCAAGGAGGTCAGTTGTGCCGGTGTCAGCGTCACCAGAACCAGTGCCTTGAGCCTCTGCAACAGTGGCGTCATGCGCGCTAGGAAGTCATTCATAGGGGTATTTGAGGGGTAATCAAGGGCAATTAGGGAGAGTGGTCCTGTACTCTGCTCGAGCGTTTCAATCAGGCGCTCACACATCTGCCCAGTGGACGGAGGAACTTCGTGACCGATGAAATGGACAGCGATCTCATTCATCACGGAGCTGACGGCCTCGTCCCGAGGCCAGAACTGGCCGACGAACTTCTTACTGACCTGAGAAGACAGGGCGTTTACCAGAGAGGTTCTACCGCTGCCTCGTCCCCCAACTAAGAGCACCATCCTCGGAGATTCGGATATGATATGCTCTCTCAAGCGGGTCATCAGTGAATCGCGCCCGACTATGTCCTGGGCTCGCGTCGACTCGATTGGTCTGAGTTCGAAGGGATTTCCCCTGAGGGGAGGTAGGTCAAGTAGAGAAACTGCCTCTCCCATCATTGCTCGAGCAGCGAGCTCTCTCATTCTTAATATTCACGCATCCTCACGCTTCTCATATGGTGATTTAACGCATTCTCGCGTTTTTCCGAGAGGATTTAGTTGGGCCCTTTTCACCCAGTGCTACGAATGTGACAATTCGATGTTAACGCTTCACTAACGCTTTATTGATGCGTTAACAACCCGTTAATGGGTAGATTAACGCATTTTTAGGAAGTGTTTTCTGAACTATACCTGCTAAATCGCGAACATGAACAAGGTCAATCGCAAACAGTTAGAAGCCAATTACTCCGGGCTTCAACTGATACAGATGCCCGTCGACAGCAGCCGACTCGAAGGATTCTACAAGCTCTCTGTTTCAGAACGCAGGGAGGTGCTGGCTCACACAGCCAAACTCACACCAGAGCAAGTAGAGGCATGGTCCTCTTCAGGTGAGCTTTCCGAAGATTCAGCAGATAGGATGATTGAGAATGTAATCGGGACATACTCGCTGCCCATCGGAGTCGCTACCAACTTCATCATCGATGGTGAGCACTATCTGATACCATTCGTCCTTGAGGAACCAAGTGTGGTGGCTGCCGCCAGCAATATGGCAAAGAGGTGCCATGCCAATGGTGGATTCACCTCTGACAACGATGATCCGGTGATGATTGGGCAAATCCAAGTTGTGGGTTGCGATGATCCAGAAGTTGCAAAGGCTTCAATCCTAGGAAAAAGCGCCGAATTAGTCGAATCTTGCAATGCTGTCGACCCGATTCTAGTCAAATTCGGTGGCGGATGTCGGGATATTCAAGTCAGAATAATAGAAACTGACTCCGGACCGATGGTCATTGTCCACATCCTGGTGGACTGTAGAGACGCCATGGGTGCAAACGCTGTCAACACCATGGCCGAGACCATCGCCCCAAAGATAGAGAGTATGACAGGTGGGACAGTTATACTGCGCATAATCAGCAATCTTGCCGTGCACAGACTGGCTAGGGTGAGTGCTGTATTCAGCCCTGAGGAATTGTCGGACAAGGGCAATGCGGAGCAGGGCTCCGAAGTCATAGAGGGAATACTGCAAGCATATCACTTCGCCAAAGCCGATCCGTTTCGCGCCACTACTCACAACAAGGGCATCATGAATGCGATATCTCCCATAGCCCTCGCCTGTGGACAGGACTGGCGGGCTGTGGAGTCCGGTGCTCACAGTTTCGCCGCACACGAGAGGACCTATGGCTCGCTGACTCACTGGGAGAAGGATGGCGAAGGCAATCTAGTGGGCTCGATTGAACTACCGATGGCTGTGGGGCTAGTGGGAGGTGCAGTGAGAGTGCACCCTGCAGCGCAAGCCAACGTGGCTCTGCTCGGAATCACTTCCGCCGACGAGCTCGCCAAGGTGATGGCGGCAGCGGGGTTGGCCCAGAACCTCGGTGCCCTGAGGGCGTTGGCGACAGTAGGTATCCAAGCCGGACACATGAAGCTCCATGTCCGGAACATGGCAGTGACTGCTGGTGCAGAGGGATCAGAGATTGATATCGTCGCAGTCCGACTACGAGAGCAAGGCGACAGAATCACCCAGAAGGCTGTCGAAGAGGAACTGGAGAATCTGAGGGCGGAGTGATTCACTCTTCGGCCTCTAGAGGCTCTTCCGTAACTGTGACATCATCGGAGAACTCGTTGATCGTCAGTTGCTCCTCGGGAGCCAGTGAAGCGGCTAACTGAGCACTCGTCAGGCCCATCTTGGATGCCTCTTCCCTAAACCACGTCCTGACCTTGCGGTACTCCACTTCGGGGCATCCAAAGTATTCAGCGAACCGGCGGGTAGTAGTGAGGCGCCTAGTCAGACCGTCCCTCCTGCGGTCGATTAGTCCCATTTTAGCGAGGTCACGAACGTGGTCGTACGCCCTCTGTCCCAGCATATCCACCAACTGCGACTGGGCCATCGGCTGATGATAGGCCACCAATGCGGCTGCTGGTAGTAGCCTCTGTGGGATGTCGGCGCGGAACGACTCAGGCAGATGAGGAGACAGGGTTGGTCTAACCTCGAAAATCCATCGACCGGCGATGTCAGTGAGTTGAAGCGCCGAGTCGCGGCGCCGGCGAATAGTGGCCTGTAGCTCGCGCAAGGCTGACTGAACCTCGCCCCGCGGTTTCTCGAGCAGTTCGGACAGCTCCTCGACCGACATCGAGCGGCCAGCGCCGAACAGTATCGCCTCGAGTATAGTGGAAAGGGGCGTCTCAGACATCTGCGATGACCTCCGCTATCATAGGCTTGGGGTGGAGTTTCTGAGAGAGAGTTGAGAAATCCTCATCCTCTGTCCACAGGTCTTTGAGAGTGATTTTGCCATTACGTCCATTCTCCTGTTTCAAATCGACATAACCTCTGTTCGTCAGGAACAGCGCCGAGACCAGTGCTGTCACCTGTGCCTCGATCTCAGCTTCCTCCTTCGGTATTCCAGATTCAACCGACTTTGAGGAAATGTCATCAACTAAATCCCCCAGTCCGATGGGTTTTCCAGCCCCCCTAGATCGTATCTTCAGAGACTCCCAGGTCCGCTGTAGATCGCCCTCAAGGTCCTCGATATGGAGGCTACCACTGAATCTCTCCCTAGCACGGGTGTTAGCCTCGCGGCGCTCCTTGGCTATCTCCTCACGCAGACGCTGTTCGGCTGCGAGTCTGCCTGCATCCTGCAGCCCCATCAGGAGTTCGCCGAGAGTAACTGGCCGGCTCTCGTCGCGGTGTATCCTGCCTTCGAACATCTGAGGCAGGGCCTCGTCGGCCGCACCGGTCAGGACTCCAAGAGAGAAATTGTAGTCGGCGTCATCGAACTCTGACTCCCAGCCTCCGTCGAAGTCCCAGACTTCTTCTTCTTCGAAGTCGAAGGCATGCTCCTGCCTCTCCAACAGAGTAGAGGCCTGTCCTCGCAGGATGCACCAAGCCATCCTGACAAGCCTACCACAGGTCGGCAGGTCGATGTTCTCGGACTCTTTGATCCTCTCGTTGAACATCTCAAGGAAAGAGCTGAGGTCGACATCCCACGGATCGAGGTCGCTAGACTGGAACAGTTGCAGAACGAGCGCCACCGAGCGGTCAAATGGATCAATCAGGAACTGATGCTCGGCCTCCTCGAGGGTTGCGAGTTCGACCAGTCTGTCTAGATATCTACTGGTCTCGAGGTCGGCATCGCTGCCCAGCATCCTCGCTACGATGTCGTCGCGCATGGTCTGGCCATCGAACACCGTCATCATTCCGCCTCCTTCTGCTCAGCCTCTGTATCAGTCTCATCTTCGTTCTCCGATTCTACAAGATTCTGCTCAATCTCTTCGCGCTCCTCTATATCCTCGGTCCAGTCCTCAGTACGATCACGCAGAGATTCGATTGTGCCACCTTCTGCCTCGATCTTTTCCTCAGCCCCAGTGGCTTCGATATCCACACCAGCTCGTTCGGCAACGCCGCCCAGGCTCTTCGGGGTGCCAAGTGACTCGGGAGCTCGAGGCATGTCTTCCGGGTCTGGCAGTTCGGGCATCGCCTCGCGCTCGGCCTTGGCCAACGCCTGGGCGTTGTTCTCGGCCTCAAATTCCTCTCCCATCTCGAGGGCAGCTGCCCTGTCGAAGTCGGTGATTAGGCGACTGCGCCCATCACCGGCGTGGGTGACGCCGATGTGATGATCAGCGAGAGTGAGGCTGACCTTGCGCAGCGTCACCATGAGGAACTGTGCTCGCTGACTGCGCATCCTGCACAGGGTCGCGATGCGCTCGGCGTTGAATGGGTCGAGGTTCTGGTCGACTTCGTCAAGGTAGTAGAACGGACTGGGCTCGTAGTCTTGGATGGCGAATATCAGAGCTAGTGCGGCCATCGACTTCTCGCCGCCGGACAACTGGCTACGACGGGTATTCTTGCTCTTGCCCGGAGGAACACACTGCATCTCCAAACCGCCATCGAAGGGATTCTTCGGATTCTCCATCTGGAGTTTTCCGCTACCTGCCGGCTGCAGTATCTTGTAGACTCTCGAGAAGTTGCTGTTGACGTGATTGAATACAGCCATCAGCCTAGTCTTGCGTTCGTCCTCAAGTTGCACGGCTATCGAGACGAGATGTTTGCGCCGGCTGCGTAGCAACTTGCCGTCCTCCACCAGCCCGGCGATGCGTTCGGCAGTGCTGTCGTACTGCTCTATGGCGAGCATGTTCACATCGCCGAGATGACCGAGGCGGCGCTCGAGCCCCTGCACGCTCTTCTCCGCCTCGGCCACAGTCGGCAGATGCGCTTCTGGCAACGGGATTGCTATCCCGGCGCCCTCAAGTTCGGCGACTATCTCGTCAACCGCTTCGCGCTTCTGCTGGATTTGGATATTCAGGTCATCAATACGAGACGTTAGGATCTCCTTCTTCTGAGACAGGGTCTCAACTGATGCTCGCAGACTTGCTCGCTCGTCGACAATCTCGTCCCTCCTTTCCTTGAGCGCCTGCTGCTCCTCATCGAACTGGGAAGCCTGCTCCCTGAGGTCCTCAAGGTTGTTCTTGGCCTCAACAATAGCCTTCCCCAACTCGGAGATCTTTGACTCTGCCTCAGACATGGCCTTGAGCTTCTTGTCAATTTGACGCTGGATGTCCGCGACGCGCCCGGATAGGATTTGCAAGCGCTCGTTACCATTGGAAATTGCTGATTCAGAGGCTAGCCGAGTACGCTCGGCCTCGGTCATTGTTCGCTCTGCCTCTCGGAGCTTCTGCGATAGGTGATCGGGGGCGTGGTCCTGCAAGGCCTGAGCGGCTGCGGCCCTATCGGCGACTGCAGACTCGTAATTTTCCCTAGCCTCATCGGCCGCAGAACTAGCAGTGGCTTGGGCCACCTCGTAACGCTTGAACTCACCATTAGATGCTACCACCTTCTTGCGGATATCGTCGACATCCCTCTGGGCCCGCTCGATGTCCGCCTTCCAATTGCGCAACTGTAGCGAGTGGTCGCCATCATCAAGGCCGTGTATCCTGTCGCGCAGGTTCTGCTGATTTCCTCGCAACTCCCTGAGAGCGGCCTCGACAGTGGAATAGATGAGATTGGCCTCCTCGACCGCTGCTTCCAGTCTGTCTAGGCTCGACGAGATCGAGCCACCTCCGAATGCGTTTCGATTAGACTTGAGGGCTGAGCCCCCGGTCATCGCTCCAGAACTCTCGATTATCGAGCCATCGAGAGTGACCAGCCTAACGCCGCCCATGTTACGTCGAGCTACTTCCATTGTGTCGACTAGGAGTGTGTTACGCCCGGCGTACCTGACAGCAGTTTCAATCTCCGAGTCGTACTCCAACAGATCGTGAGTAAAACCGACAACTCCGGGATTGTTTGCGACAATCAGGGAGCGCCCCCCTGGGCGACTGGTGCTGAGTTTGTTGAGAGGTAGGAATGTGGCTCTGCCGCCTCCATTCTGCCTTAGCCAAGAAATACACTTGGCTGCGACATCGTCATCTGTGACGACGATGCTCCTAAGTCCGGCTCCGAAGGCGTTGGCCAGCGCTTCCTCGTGTGACGGGTCCTTCGGTGCAGTGAGCTCTCCAAGAGAGCCGAGTATCCCTTTCACATCGCCGCTCTGGCGGAGTTTGACGAGTGCTGCCAGCGTCACTGCTGAGCCATGGTTGTTGGCGCGACCCTCCTGGCGCGCTCTGGCCTTGTTCAAATCTCTCTCGGCATCCCTGACTCTAATCTCCGAGCGGTCCCTGTCTCCTGCCAGCTCGGCTTCCTGCCTCTGCATTCGGCGGAGCTCTTCAGCCAGAGAACTGCGGTCAGTTGTAGGTTGGTCGCTCTGCAGGTCTTCGCCGACCAGTTCGAGGTCGTCGCGAACCATCGTGGCTTCCTCAAACTCCTCTTCGAGGTCAGCCAGTTTGCTCGAGGCTATCTGGGAGGTCTGTTCAGCCAAATCGGCGTTCAGTCTAGCCTCAGCATGAATCGTATGGGCCTCGTCCACGGCTTCGGTGGCTTGACCGAGGATTCGCTTGAGTCCTCGACCTGCCTTATCTCCGGACTCAATCGCATCCCTTGCATCCCGCTCGTCCTCGGAGGCGCTCTTGAGTGACTCCTTGGCCTCTTCGAGGTCTTGGCTGGCGTTCGTAAGTGCGTCTTCGGCCTGTTCGTGGGCCGACTGGGCTCCCTGTAGCTCTGCACGGAACTCCTCGGCCTCCTCTTCGGCATCCTCGATAATGCTGCGCTGATCGCCAATCCTATCGCCTCCGGTCTCAATGTCGATCTGGTACTGGCGAATCTGCTCGAACAGGTCTCGGGCTTCACCACCAGCAATCTCGTTGATGTCGGAATCTACCTTCACCAGCTCCTCGTCGAGCGCGAGTAGTCCTCTGTTGCCCTCGGTGACTCTGCCACCGATGGTATCGATATCATCTCGGTAGCGAGAGCGTTCCTCTCCTAACAGATGTACCTCGTCCGAGCGGTTCCTGTGCCTCGACTGATGCAGCGAGGTCCTAGCCGTGTCCAACTCCTCCTTGATATCTTTGAACTTGAGCGCCTGCTCGCGTTCCTTACCGAGGTCCTTGAGGCGCTTCTTCTGTTCGATCTCAAACAGGTCGATGGTCTCGATATTGTTCTCGACATGTTTGCGCTGGGTGTTGGCTCGGCGGATCTCATCGTCGTAGGCGGTGACGCCAGCGACGTCCTCGAGAATCCCTCTTCTCTTGTGAGGGGTCATCGTGGCGAGGCTAGTGACATCGCCCTGCTTCACGATGTTGTAGCCACCAGCCCGCAGGCCCGCCTCGGCTAGGACCCGACGCATTTCGGTTGCCGAGGAAGGTTCGTCGTTGATTCGGTAGGAAGAGATTGGAGCTCCCTTCCTACCTAGCCTGACGGCCCTAGTGAATCGGACCTCGTCGGTATCGATCCTCAGTCTCCTGCGGCTGCCGGGCTCGGGAGTGTTGCTGAATACTAGGCTGGCCGACATGTGTTTGGCGGGCCTGCCTCGTTTACCACCATTGAATATCAACTGGGTTACGTTGGCTGCCCTCAATGACTTCGTGGACTTTGGACCGAGAACAAACTCAAGAGCATCCAAGGTGTTCGACTTGCCCGAGCCGTTCGGCCCGGTTATCGCTGTAAATCCCTCTTCAAGCGGAATCGTGATTTCTCCACCGAATGATTTGAAGTTCTCAAGTTCCATTCGAAGTAGATGCATCCCCTCACCTTATCACCGTACGAAAAATCGTCGACGACATTTACGCGCTCCCCCTCTGTCTGCTAATGAACGTTGAGGCGCCCATGCGAGCAGCACAACGATTACGAATGGGTCGAAAAACCGCCGACGGAGTTACTCGAAACTGGATGAGATATGAATGCCCCGGACCAGTGCGTGGAGCATGGCGTTCCTTGGAGTAGGGACGCCGACTGACTCTCCCAGCGATACTACTGCCCCGCACAGCTCGTCGATCTCCGTTTGACGTCCTGCCATCACGTCCTGCAACATCGAGCAACGGTTCTGTGCAGTCGCCCCTGCTACAGTGCGCAGAGTGCCCTCAAGGTCGAGATCTGAGAGGTCAACTCCGCTGGCGGCGGCAACCGTTGCTGCCTCTAACATCGCGGAGAACGCCTGATCCCAGAGCTCGGGTACCTCAAGCAGCGCTCCGTTGCGCACGCCAGCTATCGAGCACACTGGATTAATAGCAACATTGAGTAAGATCTTCGTCCAGATAGTGCGCTGGATATTTTCCGACCAATCGGGTTCGAGGTGAGCCTCGTCCAATTTGGTCATCAGCATCGCTGCGGCCCCTTCGGGAGGGGAGTTGTCGAATCTTCCCAACCTGATGTTGCCACGGCCGACCCAGTGGGTCCCGGCCTCACTGCGCCAGGCTCCGTGAGTGGTCGTCCCCCCGAGAGTTCTGGCTCTACTCAGCCTGTGAGCGAGGGTCTCGGCGTGCCCCATGCCGTTCTGTAGGCTGGCGGCGATGCCCTCCTCACTAAGCAACTCCTCAGCAATTTGCGCAAGTATAGGGGTTGAGTCGGCCTTGCCACAAATGAGCGCGGCATCGCACGACCCTAGTAGATCCGTGGGCAGTGGGCCAGCTTCGCTGTCCACAGTGACAAAACGCTCGGGAGGAATCACTTCAATCGGGCCTTCTGGTGTGTGCAGAACCAATCCCATCTGTGACAGTATCCTAGAGTTCTCTCCTCGGGCTACAGCCACCAGTTCGGCGTCGGTGTCGGACAAGGCACCCAGAAGGACTCCACCTATCGAGCCAACGCCGAGGATGGCTATCCGCATTATGCAGCCTCCCACGAACGCGCCGCAAAGTGCAGAGTGATGCCATCTTCATCTGCCGTCACCCACGCTGCCCACCAGGCAGAGGGGGACCCGTGGACGGATGCGTTGGCTGTGACCGATGACATCGCTGCCACTTCAGACGGTGCCCAAGCCTCCCAGTTATCCCAAGCGACTGCGTCTCCTGTCCAATCGAGAGATATGGACATCGAGGTGTTTTCCCGGTTAACGATGCTAAACTCGCCGTTCGGCATCCTTGACGAGAGGGTTCCGGGGTCAACCATGACATCCGGCCCCTCGACCACCCTGTACGAGGCGAACATGGTCGTTCCTTGGCACAGCGCCAGCCAGCCCGATGCGCCGAATCGGAGGGTCGCGTTATCAATCTCACCAGCCGGAAGGAGTATCGACGAGCGGTCAGCGAGGTCCCTGTCCCAGTCGCCGCTGGCATTGACTTCGGCGATTACGTCAGTGGAGGGGCAGAAGGCCGAGCCGGCCTCGCCCCGGGCTATCACGTACTCGGAGTCCGACTCAAACCACTCGGGAATGCGCCACTCGCCGTCGGAAACCTGGATTATGGGCTGGGTACCCTCGATTGGCAGGAACAGGACGTCATTGGATAGGTTTTCGCGGGACAGGGAGATGGAGGGGCCTATCCTGCGGTACTGGCTGTCCCGCAACGACAGGGATTGTAAGGCACCCTCGTGACCTCGCATGCATAACTCATGAATTCCTGGACCTAGAGAGGTCTCGTTCTCGAATGCCCAGAACGGGTCGTTGTTCGTCAGGTTGACGTAGTCGTCCTCGACGACCATAATCTCAACGCAGATCCTAGGAGTCTGTGTGTCTTCGACCATCACCCAGAGTGGGTCTATCGGTGAAGTCACCCCTGTCGGATGGAACACTATGGCGTACTCAGAGACGTGATCGGCAACATCGAGAAGGATGACCAGTCTGAATGTCTGCGCACTGGCCTCCATTTGATCACGATTCATGCTGACTGACACGCTACCTGGCGAGGCCTGAGTAATATCGTCGAAACGACATACTTCCCTTTCGTCCATGCACTCTGAATCAATCTGCCAGCCTCCGAACGGGGCTCCTTCGATGCGCATCTGCAGCCAGCCGGAAACTGGCATCACCCCGACTGGCTCGAGCGCCAACTCGACCTCGGCATCCCCATCCTCAAAGAAAATATGTGTGGGCCAAGATTCGGTTGACAGACCTTTGTCCCAATCCTCCATCTCGTAACTGGGCTCGAGGCCTGGGTAGCCAAGCAGGAGGATGACCAGCGCCAACGAGGCAATCTGTCGCATCTGAATCTCGTCGAGTCCCGCATACTCGTCGACGACGAAAGGAGATGGCATCTGCTCGGGACTGAACCTGCGCCATGCAGCGATGGCGGCCAGTAGGAGCCAGGGCCAGTATTCCGTGCTGATGAAGATGAAAAGTGCGAAACCGAGAGTAGCGATGAAAATGGACGTCTGGTTGCTGCCTTCCTGCATGTCTCCTGGGCCGATTAGGGCGTGCAGTATCCGGTCACCCGGGAATCCAGGAATGGGGAGCAGGAGAGCCCATCCCGCAAGCGAGAGTGCGATGCCGGCCAGCCCGGTTGGATGTATCCACTGGAGTTTCAAGGCCACGTCAGAAGACAGCATCACAGATCCAAAGATGTCCACTAGAAAATTGGTGTCGACCACTATCGGGGCTGCCTCGAAGGCCGGAGGTTGATTGGAGGTCATGCCGAGGCCGAGGATGGTCAGTATCGATCCACAGACGAACATCACCGTCGGCGTGGTCAGTTCGATAAATCCGAGAGCTCGCCGATTAGGGATGGGGTGCAGATCAGACCTCATCTGGCCGATAGCAGATATCAGGCTGAACGGCCATTCGGGGGACATCACCGGGAAGGCGAGTGGAATCAAGTGGTTCGACTCGACTTCAAACGCGTCCGAGACGAATATGCGGGCGTAACTTGCGAGCAGAACTGATCCCATCACAGGGAGGGCGAAGAACACAAGAGAAGTCTGCAGGACTGCTAATTCCAAAACCGCTGGAGCCGGATTTAGATGGGTAACCCAGAGGGCCCCTGCCATGGTCACGAACCCTGTGACTAGGATCCATACCAGAGCCTGTTGCCAAGCCGGCATCACCATCACCTGCGACGGCAGTCCACCAACGCTGAGCAGAGGTGGGTCCCCCTCATCTAACACTGCAATCAGGCTGAGGTCCTTGAGGTGCCTGTTCAGCGAGCGCAAGGATGCGCTAGGACTTCGACCCTCCCTGCCGTTAACTTCCCAGGAGTACTCTGCTAAGCCCTGACTACCGAGGACGAAGTACCTCGAGCAGATTACCTCGAGCAGTTCCTGCTGCTCCCATGTCTCGGTGTCCAGCAGGTGAATTTCGGCCTCGGTCATGGTGACCCCTTGGGTTGGGTCGGGGAGGTCCGTTTTGACCCCTCGTACGTGTGCACGGCGAACGAAGTTTGCCGTTTCACTTGTTCTTGAAGCGCTTCAGACGGAACGTCTCCTCACGCTCCATCTCCTCAAGACGGAGCTGGATGAAGTTCCGTGCCTCTTCCATCTGAGGGATGACTACGTACTCAAGCGCGTTGACTCGCCGCTTGGTCGCCTCAATCTCAACCAGGAGCCTCTTCAATGTCGCTTCCATCTCGGCGGCTTTGACAATCTTCTCGATTAAAGTGGAGTACGAGTCGGATGCCTCGTCGATGTATGCTGAGCCTCCGATCAGCCCAGTCCCTCTCTCATCTATCGAGGTGGTCAGGTTGGTTCCGACCACACTCGGCACAACTACTCCCATGATGTTGCGTCGCGTCACAGTGACCTCGGGGTGGCGTGAGATGGCTATGGCTGCGCTCTTGACAGCGAGACCGCCTTCGAGGGCGCTGGCCAGACTGATTGACTGAACTGCTTCCCGATAGGTCCCTACCAGTTCCTCACGGGCCTCTATCATCTCGGAGAGCAGGGATCTGAACTCATGGAACAGCCCGTCTCGCTTCATCTTGAGTAGGTTGTAGCCGTTCTGGGTCTGCTTGATGCGTCGCTTGAGGTTGATTAGTTCGGACCTGGTTGGCTTGATGTCCAGAGCCATGTTCTACCTCCTTAGCGTCCTCTCGCCCTAATCACGACTTTTTCTCAGTCGGGTGGTACTTGTCTATCCACTTCTGGTCCAACCTGACGAGGTATTTCGTGTCGATGTTGGTCAGGAGGTCCCACGCGAGATCAAGCGTGCCCTCTACTATAGGTCGGTCCTCATCACGACTCTGCCTGAGGAATTGGTCCTCAAAGATGCCTGAGAACTTCAGTAGTTGCAAGTCGCGCTCGTTGAGCGCGTCCTCTCCGACAATCGCCACCAATCCCCTGAGTTCGCGCCCCTGTGCGTAGGCTGCGTAAAGTTGGTCAGAGACCGACTTGTGATCCTCGCGGGTCTTTCCCTCGCCTATTCCTGCGTTCATCAGACGCGACAATGACGGCAGGACGTTGATAGGAGGATAGATGCCCTTCTGGTGCAACTCACGCGAAATGACAATCTGTCCCTCGGTGATGTATCCTGACAGGTCGGGTATCGGGTGAGTGATGTCGTCACCTGGCATTGTCAGAATAGGGAACTGCGTGATGCTTCCCTTCTTCCCCTTCACGATGCCTGCTCGCTCGTAAAGCATAGCTAGGTCGGTGTACATGTAACCGGGGTAGCCACGTCGTCCGGGAACCTCCTCGCGAGCAGCTCCGATCTGCCTGAGAGACTCGCAGTAGTTTGTCATGTCAGTAAGGATGACCAGAACGTGGTAGTCGTGCTCGAAGGCCAGATACTCAGCGGCTGTCAGAGCAAGACGCGGTGTAATCAGGCGCTCGACAGCTGGGTCGTCGGCTAGATTGACGAATAGAACAGCGTTCTCCAGAGCGCCTGTGCGCTCAAGGTCGTGTACGAAGAAGTTGTACTCTTCAGCGGTGATGCCCATAGCGCAGAACACAACGACGAAATCGTCGTCACTGCCAATTAACTTGGCCTGGCGGGCTATCTGCAGTGCGATATCGTTGTGAGGCAGCCCTGATGCTGAGAAGATTGGCAACTTCTGCCCACGCACTAGTGTGGTGCAGGCGTCGATGGCCGAAATCCCGGTCTGGATGAACTCCTCGGGACTCTCACGGCTGTACGGATTGATGGCAGCACCGATGATGTCAGCCATTTCCTCGGCCACGATCTCCGGGCCACCGTCTCTGGGCTTGCCAGCACCATCTAGGATGCGTCCAATCAGTCCCTTACTGACTGGTAGTTTGAAAACGTCCCCTAGGAACTTGACTCCAGTCTGTTTGTCGATAGAGGCCGTCCCCTCGAAAACCTGTACGATAACTTGGTCGTCGCTGGTGTCAAGCACTTGTCCGTTCTTCATAGTGCCATCAGAGAGGCGCAGTTCCACGATCTCTCCGAAGGCTACGGGCTCAGTCTTCTCAAGGAAGACCAAGGGTCCCTTTACGTCTGTAATTGTCCTGTATTCTTTTCCACTCATTCATGGCACCCCCTTAGTTTTCCTCCATAGTCTCGGCGATCTGTTTCGACATCGCCCCAAGCAATTTTCCAATGCGCTCGACGTAACCCTGCTCGAAACGACCTCGCATGAGGTCAGTGCGCGCGGGCACATTGACGACGTCCTCGAGGCCAGCGCCACCGGCGATTGCCCTCTCGGAATCTTCTTGGAATGTCAGGATAGCTTTTGCCATCGCGTACTGCAAATCCAGAGTACTGAACGTGTCAACTTCATGGAACGCGTTCTGCTGGAGGAAGTATTCGCGGATCATTCTAGCGACCTCAAGAGTCAGTTGTTGGTCAATAGGTAACGCATCAGAACCGACCAGTTGGACAATCTCTTGGAGCTCGGACTCGACCTGCAGCAGGCTGCTTATCTTGGTTCGCACCTCTGGATAGTCGCTAGCAATGTTGTCCCGATACCACTGGTCGAGAGCCTGCGGATACAGACTGTACGAATTGAGCCAGTTGATGGCAGGGAAGTGGCGCTGGCGTGCCAATCCCGCATCCAGGCCCCAGAATACCTTGACGATTCGAAGCGTTCCTTGACTGACCGGTTCGGATATATCTCCGCCGGGCGGAGACACAGCTCCGATGACAGAGATAGAGCCATCGTCGCCGGACAGTGTCTGAACACGACCAGCTCGCTCATAGAACTCGGCGAGTCTGCTGGACAAGTAAGCCGGATATCCCTCCTCACCTGGCATTTCCTCCAGACGAGAGGAAATCTCTCGCATCGCCTCGGCCCATCTGCTTGTAGAGTCGGCCATCAGAGCGACGTCGTAGCCCATATCTCGGAAGTACTCGGCGATTGTTATGCCAGTGTACACAGACGCCTCGCGAGCGGCGACGGGCATATTCGATGTGTTGGCGATCATTGTGGTCCTGTTCATCAGCGGTTTGCCGGTGTTAGGGTCGATGAGATGAGGGAACTCGCTGAGTACCTCAGTCATCTCGTTGCCGCGCTCGCCGCATCCGATGTAGACGACTATCTGGGCGTCGGACCACTTGGCGAGCTGTTGCTGCGTCACCGTCTTACCGGACCCAAAGGGCCCGGGGATGCCGGCTGTTCCGCCCTTGGCTAGAGGGAATAGGAAGTCTAGAATCCTCTGACCCGTAACTAGCGGGACGTCTGGAGCGTACTTCTGGACGAATGGTCGGGGAGTACGAACCGGCCATTCCTGCATCATGGCGATCTCGGTGCCATTGTCTAACTTGCACACCGTGGTGGTGATATCGAACTCACCCGACTCGATGCTGGCGACCTTGCCACTGGTGCCCGGTGGCACCATGACCCTGTGCTCGACGGTCTCGGTTTCTTGGACGACTCCTATCACGGAGCCGCCTGAAATCTCATCGCCGACCGCAGCAGTAGCGTTGAACTCCCATTTCTTCGAGAGGTCGAGGCCGTCTGCGTCAACACCGCGCGTGATGAACACGCCCATAGTCGCTTCAAGATCTTCGAGGGGGCGCTGGATGCCGTCATAAATCTGGGTCAGGAGACCCGGCCCTAGCTTCACAGACAGAGTCTGGCCTGTCCTAATGACCGGTTCACCCGGCTTGATACCGGAGGTCTCCTCGTAAACTTGGATGACCGACTGGTCACCGTGCAACTCAATCACTTCTCCCATCAGTCCTTCGTCTCCGACTCTTACCACTTCATACATTCTCGGCGAGATGCCGACGGCCGTGACGACCGGTCCTGAGATTCTGTAAATCAATCCATTTTCTTCACTCATTTATTCACTTCCTTATCCTTGTAATTGAGGAATCTACTTCCAAAGGTCGACGCCTAGTGCCGACTTGATGGACTCTCGGAGGGTATTGTCCTCCTCTGTCCCTATACCCAACACAGTGGGCGATATGCTGTCGGACATACGCTGTCTGAGCTTGTCCGACATGCGAGTCAGGTCGACTGCATCAACAACGATGATGCCGACCTCCTTCTCATCGAGCATCGAGCGAAGGGTGTGGCTCATCTCCTCGTCGTTCTCGGGGTTGTGTAGGCGCATGATACCCGCTAGTTGGAATCCGAGGGTGAACTCGGGAGTACCTACTATCGCTATCTCCATCTTTTCACCTCAGAATGCCATGTGCGCTTCTATTACGTCGTCTGGAAGTCCGACTGCCTTGCCGCGCACCAGCAGGCGGAGATTTTGGACTTCAAGCACCTTGCTCTCAAGGTAGTAGATGAGGGGGAACGCTGAGAGTGGGTTGAGGTGGCTCATTCGCCTCAGATTCGCTCTTCTCTCTGATGCGAGATAACTGACTACCGGATCGAAACCGCCATGCTCATGCGACTCCTTGAGTGCCTCTTCTAGTTCGGCGGTCTCCATGCTGGATCTTCGCAGGACCTCAATCAGTGCGTCCTCGGTGTCCGCCTGAGCAGCGCTGCGGAGTAAATTTCCCTTTAGTGCCCTGCCTCCATCCAATATCAGTCCTGCACGCTGCTCCGCCGATAGGTTCTGACGTAGGGCCCGTAGCAGGTTCACGATATTGCGATGGTCAATCTCGGTACGGAGATATCCCAACAGCAGACTGTGGCTCTGCCCACTGGCCCTCAGTGCAGAAATTGCTTCGTGGTAGTAGTGACGATCGAGTGCGTCCTCATATTCCTGTAGGCGTGTGTCGGCGTCGAAGTCCGATATGGCTGACCCCCAAGGAGTTCCGCGCATTGCGGCGGCGGCTTCCTGTAGATTTTCACTCTGGCGAGCAATGTCTAGCCAACTGACATTGAGTTCATTCTCATCAGGCAACACCGAATTGGACAGTTTCTCAACTGTTATTCCGCCGTTGACGGCACGGAGTACCGCTTTGGCGTTACTATACGAGAAACGAAGAGCGAAGACAGAGACAATTCTCTTGAGGCGTCCTTGGCAGAAGCCCATGACCTCTGTGAGTTCTCGATCTAGGTTGTGACTCAGAGCAGCCTCAACAAGGTCCGCACCACTAAGGCGGGCCGAGTAAATATCTAGCTCCCTGCGATAGTCGAGTTCTCCGATGCTGGCTGCGATAGTATCAGGACCACTTTTCATCAATTGACGTAGCCTAGTCTCGTCGAGCAGCTTGGACTTCCTTGCCTTGCTGCGGGCGGAGGCGTTAGCCCAGTTGCCCTTACCAACTGCTATCTCCGCCATTGCTTTCCCCTCACTCTCCGAATAACGTGTTGCTGACTTCTCCGAGGCTCGCGTCCCATGCGTCGCGTAACCTCCCTTCGAAGCGGTAGTCCATCAGGACGGAACCATCTGGACTCTCAAGCACAAAGCCCCCTAGTCCATCAGTGTCCTCTCCTATCTGGAATCTTTCAGAGTATCTTGACAGAATCTCTCGGTCAACTGCTACTGGACGTAGGACCATGCCATCATCAGATTCTGTGGTAGCCTTCTGCACTAGGGATTCGAGTATTTCCTCCCTGCCCTTCAAGTCGGCTGCGCCGACCTGCGACATGACTTCTGACCACGTTGAGTCTAGCTCTGTCCTGCGTGCGACAAGGAGACGTTTCTGGTTCCTCTGGCGCGCAGCAGCGATGCTTTCGACTGCAATCTGGTCGCTCATCTTTTCAGCTTGAGTAATCGCTGCATCGCGGTACTCAGCGACTGAATCTTTGGCCTCACTGCCGATGCTCTTAGCCCCGGCCTTGGCCTCTTTCGAGACTACCTTAGCCTCGGCCTTGGCCATTGATTCAATCTCACTTGCTAATTTGTCCAATGACATATGTGACTCTCCATTATCTGCCTAGTTCCAAACGACCTACAGTAGGAAGAGCGTAAGGAAACCGAACAGAACGATGGTCTCAGGCAGTACAGTGAACAGAAGTGCCAAACCGAACTTACTGCCGTCCTCGGCAATCATGCCAACGGCGGCTGCTCCGATTGGCCCTTGCGCAAGACCGGTTCCTATCCCACAACCGGCCAGCGCAATACCTGCGCCGAGCTTAGCCATGGTGTCCTTATCATTTACTGCATCTGCTTCCTGAGCAGTTGCGACACCGGCGACCAAGGTCGCGATGAACACAGCCATCAGCAGGCGATATACCATTCTCATTCTCTTGTTTTCCATATTTTTTCCTCCGTATTTTTCTCACTTTGTGAGTGTCATTCGACCTCTACCTTGTTCGGTTTGAAACCGAACGCCTCGAAGGGCAGGCCGCTCCCCTCGTAGAACTGCATCATCCACTCGACGAAGTGCAAACGCACTGTGTGGATATTTGGACTGAATATGCCCAACACTAGGGCGAAGAGTTGTACAAGTAGCCAGCCAACAAACATTACCGGCAATAACACGATGTCAAAAGTCGATGCATGACCTAAATCTGACAGAGTGTGAGCCATTCCCTCGTAAATCATCTCGTTTCCGGTGGCGGCAATCTTCACGCCAACTACTCCGACTGCGAACAACCTGACGTAGGAGACTATTTTTGGCAGCATCCCTAACGACTCTAAGACCCCAAGCGGGATCCCTATTACGCCCATCTTTTCATAGTGCGCGAGCAGTACCATGACCATCACTACGCCGACTCCCATGATAGCTGCTCCAAGCATCAGGAAGTCAGATGCTGAATCCACTAGGAATGCATATGCGAAAATGAACCCGCCAATCAAGACAGTCATCCACGAGCCTTTCTCGAACAATGCATCGACGAATCCGTGGGCCTTGTAGATGTCACGGAAGCCCAGGACGAGTCCGAGGAAAACATGGATGACCCCCATGTAGATGGTGATGAGTATTAGGTTCTCAAGGTTTGAAGATACTCGGTGGAAGGGATAGGCGAGGACAATGTTTAGCGGCCCTTCCCAGACCGCGTAGAATTCGCCACCATTCGGGTACAGATTTGTCATCCATGCTACCCACCAAGGCGCGTGCGCACTATCCCAGCCGTAGTGCCCATGTGCCGCATCGCACTGTGCGACTCCAATTACTCCCTCGATATCGCAGTGGCCATGTGGCAGGAATTCGAAGCCGGCGAATTCGCCGTATATGTAACCAAAGATTACTGTAGACAATCCTATGGTGAACAGAAATCCTCCAACATTCTTCATCATTGGATTGATTGGGAAACGTCGCCAGATGAACCAAGCCATGCCCATCACCGCTAGGCCGTAGGCCATGTCACCGAGTATCAGTCCGAAGAACAATGGATAGGTCAGGAACATGAAGAAGGTGGGGTCAATTCTACCGTAGGCCGGACGACCCATCACATCGGTCAGCATTTCGAACGGTTTGCTGTAGTTCCTAGGAGAGAATGCGATGGGTGGGAGTTCAGGCGCGTCCTCGTCGTGATGGAGGTGACTGCTGTGCGCAGGTAGGGTGAACTTCTCGATGCTGACGTGAGTACATATTCCAGACAGTGCGGCCTCGACCTCGGGGGCTGTATCGGAGCGGATCCATCCGTCCAGAACGAAGGCGTGATCGCTCACGGCAACCCTGATGGGAGCAGTGGCGAGTTCCAAATCCCTCTCCAAGAGTTCCATGCCGCCGAACAACATGCCGCCGTTCGACTCTGACCAATCCGAAATCTTCGACTCCAACTCCTCTGCCCTCTCGGTAATCTCGGCCTTCCTCTGCTGCAACTGCAGAATCCTATCCGAAGGCAGGCCCTCGGAATCAGGGACGGATATAGCTTGGAAATCCTCGTTGGCTAGCATCTCATGCACTGAAGAGGCTTCTGTATTGCGGCAGAACACTGCTACGACTGATGACTTTCCCACTTCACTACTCATGTGAATAGCAGAGTCTCCCAGTCCAGCCAGAGCGGGTCTAGACTTGGTCAATGATGAGACGGTGCCGATGAATGACGTCACGTTCTGGTAGCCTCCCATTAGATCGATCTCAAGGCTGAGAGGGGCCAGCATCTGCAACACTTCCACCTCCTCATCAATCTGAGAGGACTCGTTGCGAAGCGCGTCTAATTCATCAAAACTCTCCAACGCTGAATCGACGAAATCATCGATGGGACCCGACAACGTCCTACGGACCTCAGGGGCCGACAGCAATTCTTTTTGATCAGCAGCCTGTAAGTTTGCAGCAGCGCCTCGCATCTTGGTTAGACGTCTGCTGATGCTCTCAGACTCACCTGTCGGGGAGCCCATGGACAGCCCCTCTTCGGTGCTGCTGTAGTCGTTGATGTGTACCATAGACAGTCCTGCAGCCACGTCTATCGCTGTCTTGAGTTGGTCCCGAGTGCCAGCAGCGACCAGCCGAGACATCTCCTCGGTTGTGAACTGACTCATGTTGCACCTCGTATCAGTTGCCTCAGGCTTTGCGGAAAGCAGAGAGCACTGCGTCGGCAGCAGATTTGCGGTTCTTCTTGCCGTTCACTGCAACCTTCTCTAACTGGGAATCACCCTCTGCGGAAACTTTAGTCGCCTCCTTCGCGGAAGAAGCGCGAGCTTCGCTGATTATCGAAGCGGCCTCGTCGTCGGCACTCTGCCGGCCTGTGCCCAATGTCTCCGTTGCCTTGACGCGGGCGTTCAAGATGGTCTCGCTCGCCTTGGCTGAAGCATCGGCACGGATCCTCTCCGCTTCGCTCTCTGAGTCTTTGATGGTGCGGAGTACTTCTGCTCGTCCCATAGTGTCACCTTCGGTGACATGCGTGAATGTCGAACAGTATATCACCTTGACCTTCTCATTCCTTCGTCTTACTGGAACATATCTGCGGGATTCAACCAAATACAGGAGACTGGAGGGCAAGACGTGGATACCGAGAAGATCGGTGCCGAGGAGTGGGATGAACTCCAGCGCAATCTTGAGGAAAGTATTCCGGTGTATGACAGGATTAACAGATTCGCCACCTTGGGGCAGGTCTCCAGATGGCGCAGGATGGTTAGAGATGGACTTCCTCAGAATGGTCGCATCCTCGAGGTCGGATGCGGGCCGGGGAGCTTCGCAGAGGATGTCGTCGGTAGGAATCTAGTGTGTCTCGACCCAATTCCCGAGATGCTCAGGATAGCCGAGGCCCGTGTCGGTCCGAAGAGAGCTGCTAGAGGAGACTCGGCGGTCGAGTTCGTAGAGGGGACGGCGGAGGAGATGCCTTTCGAGGCTGGTTCGTTCGACGCGGTTTGCTCGCTGTTTTCATTCAGAGATTGGTACGACAAGCGCGCAGGCCTTGCAGAGGTGCTGAGAGTGCTCAGGCCCGGTGGCACCCTAGTGATAGTGGACCCTGCCAAGATGAATCGCCTCCACGGCGTCCTCGGGTGGCTATGGATGAGAATCTGGGTCGGAGCATACGCTAGACTGATTTTCAGGAGGGGCGACCATCCCTGGAGGTGGCTGGCGAAGACATACTCCAGTTTCGGAACCACGAGAGATTATGTCAAGATGCTCGAAGAGGTCGGCTTCGTCGACGTCCGGGCAAAGGTGGTGTTCCCAGGTATGGTTACCATCTGGTATGCGTCCTCACCCTAACCTAGCAGAGGACGGCAGGTCACTGCACGCCAGATGAGAGGTTTAGTCAATCTGTTAAAGGACAGATTAAGCAACCAATCAGGTGAGCGGAACAGCAGACTTCCGAGCCTGAATGCCCGCTTCGAATTGCGCATCACCTTACCCATCTGAGCCTCCCACCTCACCTCGTACTCACTGAGTGGGGTGCCTATGCGAAGGTGCTCTTCGACGACCTGTCCGGCGATGCGCCCGCCAATCATCGCGATGGTTATTCCAGCGCCGTTAGAAGGGAGGACCATGCCAGCCGCGTCGCCGACGAGCAGGTGGTTGCCCTTGACGAAGGAGTCAATCGAGCCTGACATCGGTAACGAACCGGCCCCCCTGAATTCGACCTTTCCACCGTACCTCGAGATGAACTCATCGGAGTACTCGTTCAGGCTCTTCCCGCGGGCTAGGGCTGTCTGGATGCCGAGGCCGATATTAGCGCCTCCCCTCTTGGGAAACTTCCAGGCGTACCCGCCCGGGGCCATCGAGCCGAAGTGAAGCTCTAGGGCGTCTTCAAAGTCTCCAGACATAAGGACAAATTTGACAGGGATGATGAGCGATTCGACCTCCCACTCGGACTTGCGCAAGGGGTCATTGTGACCACCGGCTCCAATAACTACCCTAGCGGTGTACTCCGAACCGTCCCTGAGACGTACTGCCTCACCGTCCACGCTCTCGACCCTGCTGCCGACCAAGTACTGAGCACCCCTCGACTCAGCGAGCTTGACTAAGGCCTCGTCGTGGGCGACCCTATCCAGTACTATACCCTCGAAATCATAGCACAGCGGCTTGCCGGAAGGTGGGACCAGCCTCATCTCACTGGTACGCATAGAGACTGCCGAATCAGGAGTCCTCAGAAGGTCGTCAATCTCGGGAACGTTTGGGCACAACCTGCACATCTCGGCGTTGCTGGGGACCAATTCGCCGCACTGCAGCGGCGAGCCGATCGAATCCCTGCCATCTATGACCAGCACGTCGGCCCCACCTTCGGCGATGTAGCGAGCGGCGGTACTGCCCGCCGGACCGCCTCCTATCACTATGGCGTCCCAGTCAGTGCGGGACAGTTGCATGGGCTCAGTTCCGGCGCGATTCGGAGATTCTGCCTAACTCGGACATCATGTCGCGTGCTTCGGTCCTAGGCAGAGTTTTGAGCGCGTTCATGGCACGCTCGACGTGATTCTCGATGAGTTGTTTCACGTAGTACAAGGATTCTGCTGCATCAAGCAACTCAATCAGCTCTTCCCACCGCTCGTCGCTGAAGTTCTGAAGCACATCAGCCAACTGTTCGCGCTCGGCCCCGTGCAGCATGGTCAGTGCATGGATGATGGGTAGAGTCATCTTGCCATCGTGGACGTCAGTTCCTCTCGGTTTGCCCATAGAGGGTTCTCCGGTAAGATCCAGCAGGTCATCGACCATCTGGAAGGCCCTGCCGAACTCCATGCCAAATAGCTCCAATGCAGTGACTGTCGCCTCGGGCGCTTTTGCCAATACTGCTGCGCCCCAGCATCCCGAAGCGAAGGGGAAGGCAGTCTTGCCATCGACGATGGCATAGTAGTCCTCCGGAGTGGTGGCGAGGTTTCCGATGTGCTCGAGCTGTTGGAGCTCACCAGTGGCGATTCGCCCGCAAGTTTCAGCCACGCGGTCCACCACTTGATCTTCGTGATGCCCCCCCAGGCCAAAACCCAGTGCGAACAGGTAGTCCCCCGCTATGATGGCATGAGGCAGGCCGCTGGAGGTGTGCAAGGTGGGCTTGCCGCGGCGGATCTTCGACTGGTCATAGATGTCGTCGTGGACGAGGGTTGCTGTATGAATTATTTCTAAAGACATTGCGAAATTTATGATCTTGGAGATGTCGTCACCACCGGCGGCTTCGTAGGCGAGGAGGGCGATGATGGGGCGGTACCTCTTGCCCCCTGCCAACAGGATGTCGCTAGCCAGTTTCATCGCCGGAGCCTCTGAGCCGGCCATGCGCTGCTGAACGAATCCCTCGAGCGCTTCCTCGATGGTATCTCTGCGTCTGTCGAGATCTGTCCTGACTGAGCCCAACGAGACCATGTGATTCGTCCTTTCTTGGCAGGGGTCGCCTTATCAACAAGTGTGCGTGCCGACTGAACGGGTACGGTGCGTGCCCCCTCCCCCGAGGTGGACGATGATGGACGAACTGACACTCGCTACCATTGATTCACCAGACTGCCCTGTATCTGAGCACATAGCGATACTTTCGGCCTCCGGAGACGCTCCTGAAATCTCCATAGACAGCCGAGCAATAAACGGCTTCTCGGAAGGATTGGCGCTGCTCAGGGACGGCGAGTTCGACATGGTGGCAATGCCTGCTAGGCTGCTCCACGGCAGGCAGGCTGAGATGCTGACAGCCGGTTGCGAGGTAGTTGGGGCGAGAGCCCCCCGACGCCCCAACCTTGTCCTTGTCTCCGAGAACAAGATCGACTACCAACCTAAGTCAGCCATCATACTGTCCGACTCCAAGATGGTTCGCAGACAACTCCGGCGGGCCCGTAGAGGTATCAGAATCCTCGGGCCCATGGCTTTCGCTGCGATAGTCGGCCTCGATGAACCTCCGAGTAATCCAGCCCCCCTAGTAGAATGGATGGAGGAGCTGAGGCGGAGCGACGATATCGACGGTTACATCACCTCGAGGCCCATCTACGACGAGCTTGACATAAGCGGCCGCAGACACGCTCTCCTACCTGACCCCAAGGACCGGGGGGGCGCCCATTTTCTGCCTCTTCCGTACGCCGATCTGGTGATTCTGGTGGCCAGAAGGAGATTCCCGATCAGTATCTCGGAGCAGATTACTGAGCCAGAGGGGAACACCTCGTGGCGAGTCCAAGATCTGATGATATCGGGACTGAGCGAGGAGATGCTGGAGCGAACTGGAATTCTAGTGAGGCACCGCCATGTCCGCTCTCTGATGAAGCAAGCAGAGGAGCACAAGGACATCACTCTCGAGCAGTCATGCCACGATACCGAAGGAGAGGTCCTAGGTGACGATTTGCACGTCGAAATTCGGCTGGAGATTATCTCCAAGAACGGTCGCAAGACGTTGGGTCTCGACCGAATAGTCAGACATGCCATTTTTGAGCACGCCACGATTTCACTGCTACGGGACTGGGAGGTGTTGGTACGAGAGGCTTCCAGAGAGGTACCGAAGGACTTCTACACGGACATCGATGCTCTCGCCTACATCGACCTAGTCGAGTAGCGGCCAGAGGCATTTCACCCTAAACCGCCTTCCCAGCACCTGTGGTGCTGCGTAAGCGATATGACCATTGGATGGTCGAGAGGCCAAAGAGGGTGCTGCTTTGGAGATTGACAGAGTGCTGCTAGACGCCCTGTACAGGGGGCGTCTTATCGAGCTGAGAGAAAGGGCTGAAGAAGCAGGTCTGAGCAAGAGTGGATCGGTCGAAGTACTGCGTGCTAGGCTGATTCACAACCAAATCCTCAGCGGATCCGATTTGTCTTGGGAAGGTATCCAATCAATGATGCACAAGGAGATAGGTGGTGTGCTGAAACTGTTTGGAATCAAGTCATCCGGATCTCACAAAGAGAGACGCCAGAGGCTATGGATGCATCTGAACTTCGACTCACGCAGACTCACTGTGGAACGTCTGGCCGAGATGGAGCGAGACGAGCTTCACGAGCTTTGTCAGAGGCTGGAGCTGCCGCTGACGGGGAATCGGACTGTGCTGATGGGTCATGTGGCAGGAGTCCTGACCAGTCAGGCCAACGGGTGGGGAAGAATCAAGCGCAGCCTATGGCGAACGGGGATACCCGATGCATCTGCTGTTGAGATGATTGAAGCGAGGTCCGATGAGCCTGAAGAGGAAGTAGTCGGACTTGAGGAGTCGGAGGTGGTCGGCGAGGAGTCGGAGTTTGAAGCGCCTTCGCCCAATGCGGTTCTTGAGGACGCCGGCGACGCATTGGTCCTCGAGCTTGACAAGGTCGAACCCTCGATACAAGGCGCCCTACTGACCATCCGGGCTAGAGTGGAGGACCTCGAGAGGATGGTCGGAACAATCCTCAGGGGTCATGGAGGGAGATGGGGGGGAGATGAGGAAGCACTCTTCATCAGACTCGCAGAGCGCAGAGGCTGGCCATTGGAACAAAAGGAGGTGCGTAGAAGAGTGATTGGCGTAGCCACCAACATCGCTGAGATCAAGGGCGCTGAGATAGGCAATGGACCCAGGCAAAGGATCGATTCGGCGGCGACGCTAGAGCGAGTCAGAGAGAGAATGCGATACGCAGAGACGCTTATCTCCAAGCCCAATGAGGAGTAATCACTCCGGCACCAATTGGAAGAAGCCGAAACGCGGCTCCATCACCTCGCCCTGGTCGCGAGCCTGATCTATCGCGTCCTCGGCTGACTCTCGCGAGTGACCGCCGTGAACAAGTGCAGTCACCAGATCGTTGTACTCAACGCCCTCGCCGGTATCGCGCGAGCGAATTGTCTCGACGATGAGTTCGATAGCGTCGCCGGGCTCAGCGGAAGACTCGTTGCTTTTCGGTACCTGCAAGGCGGCCTCATCGAGAGTCGCTACGGCGGGTTGCGGCGGCGCCTCCATCAGACTGGTCCTGCCGGTCGCCATAGAGAGGGCCTGCAGGACACCGACGCGGTAGCCTTCAGGATCGAAGTCGCCGTAGTGACCGCGAGCGAGTATCAACCCGTCCACGAGATCGTGCGGCACTCCGGCTGCCTCGAAAGCAGTGGGGGTAAGGTCCGCCTCTAGGGAGGTGGAGTGAGCGTCGATGCGCCGCAGAGTGGCCTCGGCTGCCTCAACCAGCCAATTGGTGTAGCACTCCCTATCTATGATTGTAAATTCCTCCGCGCGCAACGAGGTGAACATGCCACCGTCTTCCGTCTCGAACCACCTTGCCTTGCCGACAAGTGCCATCAGGAAGCGGTCGCCACTCTCGAAGCGCGCCATCAACTCCTCGAAATCGGGATGCAGCTCTGGCTGGAATGAAGCCACGCTGAACAGGTGGCTTCCAGTTGGGTCCCTGACGTGACCGGAGTAGTTCGGGCCGCTGTCGCCCTCGCGGCGCTCCATGCGGTCGATGACCCCGCAGACTAGGACGCGGCTAATCTTAGCGCCTATCTTCGTGATGACAAACGACGGGTCGTACTCTCCGGAGCCTTCCTCGGTCAACGAGGCGTCCCGGTACTCCTGCGCGAACAGTCTCACGGCGCTCTGACGCGCAATGCGTCTCGCTGGCTCCTGAATCACAGGACCACCCCCCAGCGCTGCATCACCTGATTGGCTGCCTCAGCAGGGGATATCTGGTTCTGCTCTGCCTCGTCGGCAAGCAGCATCGCCCCCTGATCGTCCACTATCGAGCGCCCCTTGATACTGAGGCGCTGCGCCAGTACGCGCTGACGCAACGAGGCTACGAAACCATCACGGCCCTCCTTGGAAATCTGCTCCTTCACAGATTCCTGATCAACTCCGAGGAACGCTTCGGAGACGTCCTTCGACATCAGCAGGGAGGCGTTAGACACCCCGTCGTCGATGACGAACCTGAGTCTCAGATCCTCCTCTCCACGCTGCGGGCCGTGCTCTGCACAGGCGTCGTCCCTGAGGACGCGCCTGCACTCGGGACAGCGCTCGATTATGCCTGAATCGGGGCGAACTGCGACAATCGTCCCGCTGGTCCGGATGCCTCGGCGAGAACCACCGCTCACCATGGAAGTGAGGTCTATGTCGACCCAATGCTGCTCTGGATCTATCGGCTCCCATGGAGCATCGGACAGATTCGAAACCTGTGCGGCGTCATCGATGACCAGATCGGGTGAACCCTGCCAAGATTGAACCCTCGCCTCGGTCAAATGAAGGAAGTCCCCGGGCTCGGGGTCGACCTCGCACCACGCGGTCAGACGGGAGCGGCCGCTTGGGTCGATGACGTCACCGCTGCGGACGACTCGCTCGGTGCCGTCCTTAGAGGTGAAGGAGCGCTGAATCCAAGATTCGACCTGCACGGTGATCTCAATGTCGCGCATGCCACTGCGTAGATCCGAGATAGCGACCTTGTTGGCCTTAGACAGGTCTTCCATACTGGTGAATGCTGAATCGTGGTAGACCTCGATCATAGTGCGGTCCCCGATGTTGACTTCAGGGGTCTCGCGGAACTTCCTAATCGATGCGCTGTCGATCTTGAGCAAAGTTCCAGGCTCATGCTCCAGGGGAATCCAAGACAAGAATCCAATGCTGCCACTGGCATCGCCGAGTCTGCCGCGGACGACCTCGAGTTCGCCGCTCCCATCGCGCTTGACTATGACATCCGGCTTGGCTGATATCAGTCGCGCTACGAGATTGACGTAGCCCTCGTTCGCCGAAGCAGTGGC
>DAGM01000007.1 GCA_002495735.1 Euryarchaeota archaeon UBA54 | reverse complement strand
TCTACATCATCAGGAAGCGCCCATATTGTGTGGTTACCGGTGCCGAATACGTGTATCCTACCCAGCTGCTGTAGTGGTGGCACTTCCACGTCGAAAGACCACTCACCAGTTAAAGGTCCTTCAGGGGCGAGCCCACATGACTCCTGAGAGAGCCCAGAGATCGTCCCATCATATGGGCTGATGTCAATTACAGGGGAGTCAACATCGTTGATCGTGTTGGTGGCCTTGACAGTTTCGAAAGAGTACCAAGGCTGATGGTACTTCACCCGGAGGCCCGCTGCATCTACCCTGACTTCAGAGTCATCGGTGGTTCCGGTGGATACGTAATCGATGGTGAACTGAGTATTCTCCAAGGAGGACCAGTCGGCAAGGGCCAGCCCGTCGAGAGATAGGATCATCGGATTGGTCATTCTGTATATCGGCCCGAATGTTCGAGCGTAGGTAACGACCAACTTATCCGAGCCGTGGTTCTGCAGGATAACCCTGACCGAGTCCTGATTCAAGGCATCTGGAACCGAGAAGTGTAGCACTAGAGAGACATTAGCGACCAGCATCCCATGCAGTCCACTGAAATCGTAACCTGTCATCGTGATGTTAGGTCCTTTCGACCAAGTGTAGTACGAATCCGGCTCCCCCAGAGTCGCATTGGAGTTGGTGATGCTGTTTGAGGCCCATGAGGTAGAATACTGGAAATTGTCCGGTCTATCGTGAGTGAAAGACAGTTCTCCGTCGGCCACCATGCCCAACGAGTAATCGGCGGCATCGCTGGAGAATCCGGCAGTGCTGGATATCTCCCACTCCTCTGAGTCGGAGAAATCACCAGCCTCCAGCAGCTCTGCACCTTCGGCCCCAATCACAGTGTCGGCTGTGGCAAATGGCACCAGAGGTGCTAAGCCGGCCACAAGCAAGATGACGAGCACGACTCCCGAACGAGTCCTCATGGCATAGCAACGGGAGAGAGCAGGGCTTCAATCCGTTGGTCTCAGGTGCTTCGTGCCTTGGATGCGTAACGGTTGATAAACAGGCATTGAGTCCAAGTTGTCAATACGGCTGTGATGGTGTAGCGGTTAGCACGGTGGGTTGTGGTCCCGCCGGCCCGGGTTCAAGTCCCGGTCACGGCCCCATTTTATGCTCGTGATTGTTGAGATGCTCGTCTTCGATCTCGTGCCCCATCCTATCTATCTTGGTCGTCAAGTATTGGAGATTCAGTTCTCCCACTCCGACGACCAAGGGCATCCTCTCAACTATGTTGATACCATTTTGAATCAGTTGCATTACCTTGTCAGGATTGTTTGTGAGCAAGCAGACACTCTCGATTCCAATAGCACTCAGTATTATTGAGGCGATTCCGTAGTCCCTTGCATCTGCGGGATGGCCCAGTAGTAGGTTTGCATCTAAAGTGTCAGCGCCATGGTCCTGCAGGTTGTACGCCTGTATCTTGGCATGCAGGCCTATGCCGCGACCCTCTTGCCTCAGATAGACGATGCACCCCCATCCAATATCGTGGATCTGTCTCATCGCTGCATCCAACTGGGCACCACAGTCACACCTGAGGCTGCCGAAGGCATCTCCGGTCAGACATTCAGAATGCACCCTGACTAGCACCGGGTTCGGCCCACCCATGTCGCCTAGGGTAAGTGCCACGTGGTCCAGTCCCGTGTTCTCCTCGTGAAACACCCTGATGCGGAAGTCTCCATACGACGTAGGGAGGCGAGCATCTGCCGGAACCTCCCCGAGTTCATTGACGTTGTATTGGCCGGGCACGATGACCACCGAGAAGAACGTCCCCTTTGAACAATATCCAAGCAGCCTAACGCTTCTCGATACGGAAAACGTACTCTCCCGCATCTTCACTCACACCTAGTAGGGCAAGGCCCATCCGGTCGCAAAGGGCAGGTATGTCGTGAAGCGTCTCAGGGTCATCACACAGGACCTCAAAAAGTGTGCCATGGGCCGCTTTCTCAATCGCCTTGCGAGTCTCGTACACGGGCACTGGGCAGAAGAATCCGATTAGGTTGAGAGCGACTATGCCCTCGCCGACCATGATTCCACCTAGGCTTCCACGATGATTGGGGACAGAGATATGCCGTTGAATTCCCTAGCCTTGATTACGCCGATTACGTAGGCGACCTTCTCGACGTGTATCTCGACCTCAGTCTCATCGTCGCTCTGGGAAATCTCTCCGATTACAATGTCGGGAATTCGTGCCTGATTGGTTATCCAGTCGGCTAGCGCCCGCTTAGTGGAATCCGACTTGCCTATTGAGAGCCGAATTTTCACCATACCAAAGATGTCAGACACCTCGTCCCAGTCATCTCTCTTTCCGATGGGGTCTCTTTTGACGCCCTCTGGAAGCGGAGGTGCGTCGACGAAAGGAATAGCCATGTTCCAAGTCGAAGAGATTTTTGCAATCTGAGGCTCGTCCTCACGAGTTACGAAACTCCAGGCTTCACCTTTCCTGCCCATCCTACCAGTACGTCCTATCCTGTGCACATAGGACTCCGTGTCATCAGGGAGATCGTAGTTCACGACATGGGTGATGCCATCCACATCCAGTCCGCGTGCCGCTACATCTGTAGCGATGACTATGCGCTCCCGACCTTCCTTGAAAGACCCGATTATCTTCTCTCTCTTGCCTTGTGCGAGGTCACCGTGAAGCCCGATGGCATCGATCCTGAATTTGCCAAGCCTCTCTGAGAGAATATCGACCATTCGCTTAGTATTAGCGAATACGAGCATTTGGTCGCCCTCGTTCATTCGGCATATTATACGACCGAGCGCCCAGAGCTTGTTCGCCCTGCCAATCTTGATTGCGTACTGATCGATCTCAGGTATCTCGACCTCCATGTCTTCGCTCATCACGTGGATAGCGTCCGACATGAACTCGTCCGCCGCGTCCAGCACCTCCTGCGGAAAGGTTGCACTGAACAACAGCGTCTGCTCTCTGTTAGTAGTCTGCTCGAATATCCAGAGGACGTCAGGGAAGAATCCCATGTCCAGCATTCGATCGGCTTCATCGAGGCAGAACAAACTTATTCCGTCAAGATTGAGGTGCCCCCGCTTGGTCATGTCGATGACACGACCGGGGGTTCCGACCACTATATCAGCGCCCTGTTTGAGCCTCTTTGCCTGCTTCTCAAGATCGGTGCCTCCATAGACAGTCTGTATCGACAGCCCCTTGTCTCCCTGTAGCAAATCCATCTCCTCTGCTACCTGCACAGCCAGCTCCCTAGTCGGACAGAGCACGATTGCCTGTGGTTCGCCCCGAGGTGTACACTTCTCTAGGATTGGTATACCGAAAGCTCCGGTTTTGCCCGAACCGGTACGGGCCTGGCCAACTACATTCAAGCCCTGTCTAGCTAGAGGAATAGCCTCGCGCTGAATTTCGGTTGGCTCTGTCCAACCGTTAGCCTCGATGGCTTTCGCAATCGGGGCCTGTAGGTCCCAAGACGAGAAGTCGACTATCGCTGAATTCATGGTATCGCCTCAGAAGGTTTCCGAATCGCGGATTTCCTTCTGTAGTTCGCCCATCCAGTACTTGCGGCAATTATTCTTCGTGAGAAACTGATCCTTACTTGAGAAACTGTGGTTGAAATGCCCCTTGTCGGCAGACGCCCACTGGCTCTTGTCCTTCTTGTGGAACTTCAGCATGACGTGCTGTCGCATGTACTGTCTGAACTTTATCGACTTGCTTCGGTTAATGCCTTTGGGCGTCACACCGTCCCAAAGGCGCTCGAATCTCTCAAGCTTGTCATCGAACTCCTCGCTCATGCTTGGCCCTCGCTGTCCGGCCGACCTGACTTCTGTTTATCATATTCACCCTCGGGGTGTGAATCACCGCTACGCGGTGTGTCTATTTCCTCATAGAGGGGTTCTACCCTCTCTAGTGGAGCTAGGAAACGATTCTTCTCTTCCTCAGTCCCCTCAATCTCCAAGTCTCTGGAAAAACCAGTTAGTTTCTTCCGCAGATCCGGGCGAGTTTCTTGTTTGAGCAATTCGGTAGCCGCGTCCCTCAACGCTCCACCGCTCATGATTATCGGGAGGTGCTCAATGCAGGCCTTGCGCAGTTTGTAGTCCCTACTTCTGGCGCCATCGATCACCATTTTGTTGACACGCGGGTTCTGCATATCCAGCTTCTTGAGCGCCTTGATGACCGACTTCCTGACTCCATCGTCCTCATCGAGCATCGCTGATTCGATGAAAATAGTAGCTATCGCTGGCTCTTTGTTGGCTAGGGTTATGAGCGTGTTAGAAGCATATCTCCTTACTAGAGCATCCTCGTCTTCCAGTGACCAACCTATCAAATCCCATCCGGTGGCTCCTGCCTTGGAAGCGATGGTACGTAGAATCTTTGAGCCGCGTCTACGTAGGTCCTTGTCCTCCTCGCGAATCAGTTCATCGAGGTGCAGGCAGCCTGCCTCCGGCCAATTCTCTGCTGTCAGGCGCAGCGCTTCGAAGGCGTTGGTCCTACAATCCTTCCTTTGATTGCGCAACTCTCGCCTCAATATCTCCTCGCAACCCGAGGGGAATACCGGTGAGACCTTCAGCAGGCAGTCGCGTGCTGCTTCTTCCACTCGTGGGTCTTCGTCTAACAATCTGTCAGACAGGCACTGCAGCAGACCATCATGCCTCTTCAGAGCGAAGGATGGGAGGGCACTAAGTGCGGCTATTCTGTTATTGCTCTCATCATCGTCCAGCGCATCAAGTAGAACCTCGTGTGCACTATTGATTTGACTCTCCATCACACGATGCAGGGCCTGAAGAGCATCAAACCTCTTGGCGAAACCTCCTCCGTTGCTGCGAGAAATCTCCAATCCATCCGAGTCACCACGCGCCAGGGGTAGTATCTCATGCACAGGAATCCTCAGCCACATGCCCTCCAGAGGCAGCATCCCTCGGACGTTTACATCTGCAACAGGACCCCGACGACGAATCGCTTTCCCAGTCCGCGGGTTCCGTGCAATGTAATCATCCGCCATACTGCTTCGGCCCGCGCATACCGCCACCTCACTTGAATTGACTGTTTTCCTGTTCGCCCCTAGAGAGGTAAGTATCAAGCGTCTCCCTCCTCCTGATGAGTCTCCGGAGAGGGCATGGAGATGGGTCATCAGCAGGATGTCTGCCACTTGCTGCACATCAGTCTAGAGGGGTTGTCAGGAGGCACGACGACCAGTGAAGAACTGTCGCGTATCTGGTCTCTAGAATTGCAGTGGTTCACTCCTGAGGAAGCAGATGAGATAGTGGCGGCCTTGACCGAGAGAGGATGGCTGACCGAATCAGAATCCAAACTATCCCCCTCTCCCGGCCTCGAGCTCTCGCGGCCTCCACTGGGCTGGCGCCCGACTTCTCGTAGGTTACTGGAACTTCCTCAGTTCCAGCAGGCGCCACTGACTCAGCCTGCTTCCGTCCCAGAGCTGGCGAAGGCCGTGGCTAAGTCTAAGCCTATGCCAAAGGTCTCTGACCCGACTCCTAGTGCCCTACCTCCCGATCGGGCCGAGGGCTCGATACCACATCTGATTGGGATGATAGCAGACAAATCAGCCCTTGAGAACAAGGAGGTAATGCGCAGGGCTCAGAGAAAGCGTCGCGCACTGGGTCCTGTTACTCTGTGGATGGCGCTGGCGCTGGTGGCCAAAGAACAAGGTCTCGACATGCACGATGTGACCGCGGCAATCAAGGCCTAATCAGGCGTAGTCGCTAGAGGTACGGAACTCAGCGGCAAGCAGGCCAGGTAGGACAAGCAGCGCCATCACTAACGAGAACAGCACAGATATCGAACTCACTATGCCGAAGTCCTGGATGACTGGGATGGGCGACAGCAGCAGTACCATGAAACCACAGATTGTGGTTCCAGCGGAGAGCAGGAGAGCAGTCCCCGTTGTCGAGTACATGTCCCGCATCGCCTCCCACGTCCCCATACCCGAGTTCCTGTTCGCCTCTATCCTCCTCCAGACGTGAATCGAGTAGTCGATACCGAGTCCGATGGTCAGGGCGGTGATCATGATTGTCAGGACGTTCCAGTTGATTCCGATCATCGCCATCGCACCGACAACCCAAGCCCCGGCGAGGCCGACAGGCAGAATCACGACTAGTGACTGACCTAGCCTCCTAGTTAGCAGAATCAGCACCAGCATCGAAACGAACAGACTTATGACCGTCGTTTCAACTTGTGAAAGCACCAGACCTGAGAGCACGTTGTTGAGGACTACGACATCTCCTGTGATGTAGACCTCACCACCGACTAACCCATCATCCTCCAGCAATTGGGCCTGTTTCGCGAAGACCTCTGCCACTTCCTGAGCCTCCTCACTGGTCCTGACCAACACGTCAACCCGCATCTTGAGGAATCTGATCGACTCTCCATCCTCTGTCAGAGCTACGTGCATCGCAGTCCTCTCAGCCCAAGTGTGCCCCCTCAGGACATCGCCCACCGAGTCATTGCTCAGTAGAGAAGTCACGGCAGCAGTCAGATCCCCTTCCTCGAATCCGTCTGCGACGCCCAGTTGACTCTCGAAGATGCCCAGATGGAAAGACTCGCCCAACCCCGGGTCGTTCTCGATGGCATCCCTCAGAATGGGATAGAGTCCATCATAGGATGGACGCTGGGTCCCAGTATTGGTCGGGTTGACAACTTCTGGAAGTCCGGAGATTCTACCATCAAAGAATCCCAGTCCCTTCATCAGGTCCCTCTCTCCTGTCAGGGCGCCTTCTTGAAATTCTGGCTCAACAAGTATGATCACCGACTTCCAAGCCGCAGCATCGTAAGAGTCGTAGATGTCGTTTCTCACTTCCATGACTTCCATCCCCTCCTCGGAAAGGAAGTCAGTCAGTTCGAAACTGGTGTCAAGTTCCCTTATTGCCACGATGACAGAGCCCATGGTTATCATCGCCACTATCAGCAGAACTCTCGCGGTGTTCCTCCTCTGGAATCGGGTCGCTAGGTCCGCTACCCTGTCCATTCGGAGGCCTCTATGATGTATCTCCCCCGCGCTATTTTCGACAACAACGTGCACCGCTCCTACAGTGATGGTGCTGGCCACGAAGGCCGAAATCACTCCGAGGGCTAGGGTGAATCCAAAGGTCCTGAGGGGAGGAAGTTCGGATGACATGTTGGCGAGGAAGGCGAATACAGTGGTCACCACTGCCAAAGATAGGGCGAGCCGCAGCACGGAGAACGACTCGACCCAGGCCCTAGCCGCGCTAATGGGGCGATTCTTGGCGAATTCGTAGCCTCGTTGCAAATGGATTGAGTAATCGATGCCCAATCCTAGCACGACCGGAGCAACCGCAACCTCGAGAACTGACATCCGCATTCCCAGCAGAGTCACAATGCCGTAAGTCCAGACCAAAGCGGCAGACAGTCCGAGAAGGGGCGCTGCCACCATCATAAAGGAGCGGAAGGCTATAGCCAGAAGGGCCGCCACCACCATCACAGCGATTAGAAGAAGCCAGACTAGATTGTCCATTGTCGACTGGTTAATATCATGACTAATCAAATCGTCAGAGATGACTCCGTAGGCAAGTGATGAACTCTCCCCCAGAGGGTGTTTTGCTGTCAACATGGTCCTGATCGCGGATGTCTTCTCTCGCCTCTCGTCATCGCTAATATCTCCGCTAATCTCAATCACCCACATGGTGCTCGAGGCAGAAGGCGTGGGATCTCCCTCACCGCTGTCAAGCCATTCGCAGACTGGTGCGTAGTCCAGATCTTCGTGGAGCATTGCCGATGCTGCGAAAGAAGCCGAGGCGATGGCCTGTTCGTTCCCTATCGCATCAGAGCATCTATCGCCCTCACTCACCGCACCGAGCAGATCCTCCCAATCGGTGAAGTCGCTGAGGCTGCGGCCTTGCTCATCCCTTTCCTCAAGGGCGCTCTCAAGCATTCCAGCGGCATTCATGTGGGCTATGATGAATCCTTTATTGGCATGTGAGAAACTCTCAATCCTATCTAGGTCGTCCGATAGCTGCTGCAGTGCAGATATCTCGAGGACGTTACAGGGCGAGTTCTCGCACGAGTTGGTTCCGTCAGCCGTTTGGCCATAAGGCTCGACGTTGATGTATATTAGATGAGGAGAGGCCTGCATGACCTCGTCAATCCTGTCTTCAGCGGCATCTGACTCAGTTTCGGGAGCGAATGAGGCTATGTCTGTGGTGAAACCGGGGAACTCCAGAAGGACCTGAGCCATTGCAGCTGTGAAAAGGACACTCACCACCACTATTGGAAGAGCAGATTTCTCAAATGCCCTTACCAGAGGCTTTGAGACCGAGTCTCCATTCGCCATGCTGCGGCCAAAACTACCCCATGTATAACTTAGGCTCTGCTTGGACCCTAGGGGGTCCAACCTGAGTATGAAAGCCCTCAAAAGGGAAGGGCCGGTCGGGCGGCTGTCATGCCAATCAAGGTACTACTGAATGAAGGTCGCGAACTACGACTGCGAATGGTAGGAGAGAGTCACACGACCCTGCAGTTGTTCCGCTCCAGACTCAACAGCAGCAAGGACGTCGAGTACGCGAACTACTTCCAGAACCACCCCGATCTCGATGAACCAGAACTGTATCTAAGGACTGTCAAGGGCAAGAGCGCTGAGAAGGTATTCAAGAGCCTCTGCTCCGGTATCTCGAAGGATCTCTCTAAGCTCAAGCTGTGAAGGCGGTGAGGATTTGACCGTCGACTCTGTGGAGGAGCGTCTGGGACTGACAGGCTGGTCCGCGGAAGGAGAGGGGACTGGCGGCTTACTGAAGGTTAGAGTGGAGGATTTCAGGGTCGAAGAGATCTCTCAGATCCCAGCGCTCGATCCTAAGGGCAGGTTTACGGTCGTGCGAGTTACTCTGAACAACTGGGAGACCAACCGATACCTCAACCGTCTGGCTAAGGCTTGTAGAATCAGTCGGAAGAGGGTATTCTCCTCTGGAATGAAGGACAAGCGAGCCGTGACGACACAAATCCTAGTCATCGACTCCCCTCAGTCCAAAGTGGAACAGGTTAGTATTGCTGACTCGGCAATCGAGATTCTCGGCAGGACTCACCAGAAGATAGGAATGAGCGACCACGACGGAAACAGATTCACCATCACCGTCCGAGGATGCTGCAATTCGGACGGTAGTCCGATTGATGGCAAGGAGGCTATGAGGAGAGTCAGAGTGATGCAGTCGAGTATGTCCGAGAGGATGGGGACCGACGCGTTCCCTAATTGGATTGGCCCGCAGAGATTCGGCGCTACTAGGCCAGTCACTCCAGAAGTGGGGAGGGCGGTAATCGAGGACGACTACAAGAGGGCTTGCGACTTGTATCTAGGGATGGCAGGGCACAACGCGACCGAAGATGTGGCAGCTTTCAGGACCATGTGGCGCGAGACCGGGGACCCCCAGAACTGCTTGGAGGTTATACCCCGTCACTTGGGCTACGAGAGAGGCATACTCGAGAGGTTGATGAAAGACCCTGAGAACTGGCTCGGCGCTTACAAGAGCCTACCTCACTCCTTACAGCTTCTGACCATACATTCGCTACAGTCGCTTACCTTCAATCACACACTAGCCGGGCGTCTGGTATCGGGACTCTCACTCGTAGATCCTGAGTTGGGTGACTTGGTTGCCCCGATGCAGTCAAACGGCCGAATTGACGTTTCCAAGATGGCCTTAGTCAGCGAGTCCAATCTTGAGAGGTGCCGACGTAACTGCAGACTGGGCAGACTGGCGGTGACCGGTCCGCTGCCTGGAGGGAGTGCGACCTTCGCACAGGGCCAGTCCGGAGAGATCGAGCATCAAGCGCTTGAGGACACCGGTTTGGCGGATGCGGATTGGAACGTTTCGAGAATTCCCCGCCTGACTTCCTCGGGGACACGCAGGCCGCTTGCAGTACCCTTCCGCTCGTTCTCGGTTGAGGAGGCTCCCGAACTCTCAGACTCCTCGGCTTCGGAGAAGTGGGAGAGGGGTCCGGGCGAGACAGACCTGTGGCACCCCGATGGCGCCAGCCTCAGGATGAGGTTTGAATTGCCGCCGGGAACCTATGCTACAGTGCTCATGCGAGAATTGATGAAGTCCCCATTGGACCACTACTGAATCAGAGGCGACCCATTTCGAGAGCCTCTATCTGGCCCACTAGAGGATTGATTCCCCTGACTCTATTCTCGAAGCCGTCGACGATTCCCTCGCCTTCTCCGAGGACCACTTGGACCTCAATAAACATCATTCCAAAGGCCAGTGGCTTGACCTCTACAGTTTGGACCTCTTCAAAACCGTCTATTTGCTCAGCTATTCCGTCGTAGTCAGGAGTGCCGTCCTCGGGCTGATCTACAGTGACCTTGTACTTCACAACGACATGCCCCATTTGCTCACCTCTCAATCAGGGCCCTTCGAACCTGCACTCTGGACATATGTACTTGACAGCCTGCACCCTGCTCTGCTCGCTGCGACCAATCGAGTGGCCGCACTCAGGGCAAGGGAAGGTAGTACTCCCCTTGTCAACTAAGGGCAGTCCGGATGATACACAGAAGTCTGCTCTCCGTGACATTGCCGTTCCTCGGTGACGCGGCGAACTGCACCCCCCTTTTAGCGTTGACCGAGAGAAGCAGCAATAACATCCTTGCAGTGGTCCGATTAGAGTCTTGAGGACATTTCAAATCAGACTGCTCCCTCCGTTCTTTGATAGTATGAGCGAGGAGGAGATTGGTCTGACAGGAGTGCAAGAGGATTTGAGTCGCTACGTGACTGACGAAGGTGGGATATGGAGCCTCAGGCAATTGGAGAAAGTTAGAAGTTGGAACAGTATCGAGTACGCACCCGGTCTGTCTGGCAAGAACACCCCCTCTACCGGCCTGTCGATGAATCGTGCATACATCCCTCCCGGAGGGGTCGCCAATGCTCATATCCACGTTGGTTTCGATGTTATGGTCTATCTTCTTCAGGGTAGTGTCCGTCACGAGTATGGTCCAGGTTGTAGGAAGTCGGTGGTGCACAGTGCGGGCGATATGTTCTACATCGAACCGGGTTTACCACACGAGGTTTTCAACTGCTCAGATTCTGAATGGGTACACGCAGTTGTCTCTCGGTCAGACGCATCCGAGTGGCAGAATATAGAGCCATACGATCGGGATTCAGAGTGATTGTAGTCACTCCTTCTCACGCTTCTGAATGCGTCTGAAACCGACCTTTGACTCCACCTCGTCAGACTCTCCCTCGACGACAATCCCCAGTTCGGACAAGTGGTTCTGCACCTGCTCCAATGCACTCTTCCCCTGTGCCTTCCTTCGGGGTCGAGGCAGTCTGTTCTGACAGATTAGATAGGTCTCCGAGGATGCACTCCGACTTGCTGTGGGCGAGTATCTCTGGACGTTGGAAAAGCGATCCCGAGCGGCGGCGACTAGGCCCTCAATACCTGTGCCCTGGAAGATCTTCGTGACGAAGCTGCCACCATGAGGGATGAACTCCATTGCCGCATCAAGGACTAGGGTAGAAAGCTCAAGTGAGATTGTCTGATCGGTGTCGTATCGCCCAGTCAGATTGGGAGAGATGTCACTAACCACGACGTTTAGTTTACGCTCATCCAGAGTCTGTTTTATTCGTGCAATCGTATCCTCCTCAGTGATGTTGCCGATGATGATGCTAGCACCGTCGACCGGAGATGTCGCCAGCAAGTCCACTCCTATTACCAGCCCTTCCTCCCCGGCCTCTTCGACGGCTACCTGAGTCCATCCTCCTGGATGGCATCCCACATCGAGCACCGCATCTCCCTTGCGGATGATACCGAAGCGCTCTTGGATCTGCTTGAGCTTGTACGCCGAACGCGTGCGATACCCCTTGGAGCGCGCCATCCTCCTCCAAGCGTCGCGCCTGCTGTCTTGATACCAGCGCTTGCTCATAATGAGTCCTCGGGCCACGGGGTTATGAAGGAGGCTCGCCGGGCAAGCGCTCACAGGCCAATCTCATCTATCAGCGCTTGAGCAGTATGTCTGATGGCCTGCTCCGACTGCATCCCGGGAGAGAATCCAGTGGAGAACAGAAACTCGACATCAAGGGAGGTCTTCGGAACATCGCCAGCCCAGCCACGATCCCCTCCGGTGTATTCGATTGAGACCTCTTCCAGCCCGCTCTCCTCGACTACAATCTCTGCGATTCTGCCAACCGAACAGGTGTCTCCAGTTCCGAGGTTGTACAGGTTGACATCAGCGTCGACGCCGTCAATTAGGTGCAGCATGGCGCTGACGCAGTCCTCGGCCGACATGTACGACTTCTCCTGCTTACCGTCTCCCAGGACCTC
>DAGM01000037.1 GCA_002495735.1 Euryarchaeota archaeon UBA54 | reverse complement strand
GACATCATGGCCGCACTAGAGTTGATTTTGGTCGTCGTTGTGATTTCAGTGATGTGCACTCCCTACGGAACTTGGCGCGTGAGCAGGATGGACCTTGTCAAGAAGGTCAAAGACCTCTCTCAGTAGGAGCAGTCCATGCGAGTCGTCACTTGGAACCTCAATGGCATCAGAGCAGCCCACCGCAAGGGCCTCGCAGACTTCGTTGACAGAATCGACGCAGACATCTGGCTGTTCCAAGAGACACGGGCTCTCCCGGAGCAGATGCCGGATAACTGGGCACCTCCGAAGGGCCATGAGGTTCTCTGGCATCCGGCTGAGAAGAAGGGCTACTCGGGCGTGATGACTTGCTCACGAGTGGGTCTTTCCGAGGTCGGACGTGGCATAGACACGGAGCTTGACGATACCCGTGACCCAGATGGCAGGGTTCTGCACACCAAGCATGGCAGTCTACACTGCATCAACATGTACCTGCCGAACGGTTCCTCCAGTCCCGAGCGCCAAGCATACAAGGAACAATGGATTGATGACATGTTGGCCTGGTCCATGCGATTCATCGACTCAGACGAGCCTGCACTACTCTGTGGCGATCTCAACATCGCCCATGAAGAGGACGATATATGGAACCCATCGGGCAACCGTAAGACCTCGGGGTTTCTCGAACACGAGCGCAGGTGGTTCACTCAGCTACTCGACAGTGGCTGGTACGATCTGTTGAGGATTCATGTTGGCCCGACTAAGGGGCCGTACACATGGTGGTCGAACCGTGGTAGGGCGAGAGAGTTAGACCGCGGTTGGAGAATCGACTACGTGCTCGCTAACTCGGCTGCGAACTCCCTGTTCAAATCTGCCGAGGTGCTTCGTGAGGGCGGACTGGTCGTGTCTGATCACGCACCCCTGATTGTTGATCTGGATCTCTAAACCGCTCCCTACGGGAGCGGGTAACTGTCCAAATGTTTGAATGCGTCACCTTTCAAGTGATGAAGCACTAGCGAGGATGTATGGCGGATACTCTTGAGGATCGACTCGCTAGAATTCTGCCCGGTGGCAGGGGCGTCTGGGTTCCTATGGACCACGGGGCATCGGGTTACCCCGAGGCAGGCCTAGGGGACATGGATTCTGTCGTCGAGGCAGTCATTTCGGGTGGTGCAGACGCCATCGTCCTGCACAAGGGCGCTTTGAGCCATCATGCCGATGCGACAGGGTGGAGCGGTTTCGTATGCCACGTCTCGGCTTCTACAGTTCACGGAGGGACTCGCTCTCAATCCAAGGTGAGCGTGGCAAGCGCCGAGGAGTGTTGGCAACGCGGAGCCATGGCCTTGTCTGGACAGGTCAATCTCGGCGATGAATCCGAGCCTGAGATGATTGAGGCACTGGCGGCACTCACTACTGAGTCATTTCCTCTAGGCCTTCCCGTGCTTGGAATGGCCTATCCGCGTGGCCCCAATCTCAAACCGATTGAAGGAGACGAGACTGGCGGCATCGCACACGCTGCTAGACTGGCTTGGGAACTCGGATGCCATGTCGTCAAGGTACCTTGGACTGGCACAGCCGACTCATTCCGGTCTGTCACTGAGGCTGTACCAATCCCCGTTCTGATTGCTGGCGGGCCATCTGGAATACCGTTTGAAGGCACCTTGGGTATTGTAGAGGAGGCAATGTCAGTTGGAGGCGCTGGAGTCTGTATGGGCAGACAGGTATTCGCCTCAGAAGATCCCGCGGCACGTGTTACTGCTCTCAGACAGGTCATTCACGAAGGTGTCAGTGCTGCGGATGCAGCAGCACTACTCGGAGAGTGATACTATGGAACTCTGGCTTGATGCTACTGCTACCGCCCCATCCTCTCCTCCAGAGGGAACTAGTCGCGTCTGGCGAGGAAATGCTCCAGATGTTGCAGAGGTAGCTTTGGACGACTACCGTGGCCAAGACGAGGCTCGTTCCCTCGTTGGGATGGTGCCATGGATACTGGTCAGGTGCTCTGACTGGACCATGATACCGCTCGAAAACATCGTCGCAGCGACTTCGGGAAGCGGAACCAAGGTGGCGGCTGCAATCTACAATGAGATCGACCTTCCCGGCGCCGCATTCGCACTACAACACGGCGTCGACGCGGTCCTACTGCCGCCTGAGTCTGGTTCAGAGGCCCTCTGGGCAGCAGCTAGGGCGTTCACTTCGGAGACAGTCTCCGGCCATGTCGAACAGACACCCAGCGAAATCTCGACCGCCACAGTCATCGCCGTCGAGTCCGGCGGTGTCGGTGAGAGGCTCTGTGTCGATTTAATCGAAAGGCTTTCTTCTGGAGAGGGTATGGCAATAGGCTCCTCTTCCAGCTCCCTTTGCCTCATCCATGGGGAGACTCTCCCCTCAGAGTATGTCCCCTCTCGCCCGTTCAGAGTGAATGCGGGTGCAGTACACGCTTACGCTCTAATGGCGAATGGATCCACCAAGTATCTCAGCGAACTCAGCTCAGGCGACGAGGTGGCAGTGGTATCTCCAGACGGAAGCCAGCGATCAGCTGTCATCGGCCGCCTCAAGATTGAGCGTCGACCGTTCCTCGTAGTGAGATTCGAATACGGCTCTGTTGAGGGACAGATCATGGCCCAGCAGGCAGAGACTGTACGCCTCATCTCCCCAGGCGGCGTGGCGCTTTCAGTGACCGAGCTGCGTGTCGGCGATGAGATTCTGGTCCGTGTCGACAGCAGCATGAGGCATATCGGCCAGGCTCTCCATGGAGAGGTGATTGAGAGATGACCGTCCTTGGGAGGGGCAACGCCAATGGTGGAGTTTCCGTGCTCCACGCAGCCGGCCTCGGCAAGGGCTGCTCGATTGGTATCGAACTCTCTACAGAAGTGAGTCTAGTGGCCGGTGAGGCCGCAGTATCTCATGACGAGCACGGGATTCTGGATTCAGTCATGGATGTGTGGGTCGAATCAGGCTACCCGAGGCCTGATGATACTGGGTGGAGGGTGAGTAGCGAAGTCCCTATCGGACAGGGCTTGAAATCCAGCGCTGCCCTAGCCTGTGCTGCTGTACTGGCGCTGAACGACGCCTCATGGACTGCTCTCAGTGATTTTGACATCGTAGACATTGCCGTCGCGGCCCAGCGAAGGGCTGGGTGCTCAATCACCGGCTGTATGGATGACGCTTGGGCCGCCATCTCTCCGGGATGGAAACTGGTCGATCCTATTCAGAGTTCGCGCGACTCAGTCTTGCTGGAAGGAGACATCGACGACGGATTCACCGTCCTCATTGCTCTGCGAGGCCCGAGGCTGGCCAAGGTACAATCCGACTCATTCACAGATCAGAAGAAGCTCTTCGAGCGAGCAATGGCGTCACTATCCAACGGCTCCGTTCTTGATGCCATGTCGGCAAATGGAATGGCCGTGGCTGCTGCGACTGGCGACGACGAAGCTCTGAGGATATGCAACTCAGTAATCGCGAGAGGAGCAATTGCAGCGGGAGTAAGTGGTTCGGGCCCTGCTATTTCCATTGTCTGCTACGAACAAGGCTCTGAGCAACTGACTGAGTTACTGATTGAGTTTGGCATGCAGGTGATTCATTCCAGATTCATCGAATCAGAACCGGTCGGCGAGGAGGCTTCGCCATGGGGATGAGACTTGGCGACAATCTCAGAGTGACTCTATTTGGTGAGAGCCATGGATCATGTGTGGGGGCGCTGGTTGAGGGAATGCCTGCAGGCACTGAGATCGACGAGACGGAACTATCAGAGACCATCCTGAGACGGCGACCAGGACGAAAGGGACTCTCGACACGTTCCGAAAGTGATGATTGTGAAATCCTGTCCGGCGTATATGAGGGCAGGGCAACGGGTTGGCCAATACTGCTGCTCACGCGAAACTTAGATGTCAAATCGTCCGACTACTCCTTCCTGCCTGACCACCCTCGTCCAGGTCATGCCGACATGGTTGAGGACGTCCGCTCCGATGGGGCCAATGACCCCCGAGGAGGTGGTTCACAATCTGCCAGACTCACCTTCGGTCTAGTCGCCGCTGGAAGCCAGGTGAAAGCCCTAATGGACGAAGCTGGATGGTCTTGCTCAGCGCATCTCCACAGTGTCGGAGAAGTCCGCGCAAGGCCTCTGTTCGAACTTGACCGAGATAGTCGGCTGGACCCGTCGACAGTCATGGGGAGGCTGAATTGCCGTGACCCAGAAGTTGCAGAGAGGATGTCCGAGTACCTTGACTCCGTCAGAAAAGATCTGGACACCGTTGGCTCCGTGGTGGAACTGCTCATTGAGGGCCTCCCTATAGGCGTCGGAGAGCCGTGGTTCGACGGCATCGAACCAGCTTTGGCGCGAGGCCTGATGGCGATTCCAGGCGCTCGTGCTGTCGAGTTCTCTAGTGGGACTAGAGCATCGGTCATGCGGGGCTCCGAGCACAATGACGCTTGGCTCCAGGGCGACTCAGAACCGGTTCCCAAGGGGGCGGACACGGCTCAGGCCGACGGCGCCCTTGGTGGGCGCTCCACCAGCGCTCCGATAAGCGCAAGACTTCACTTCAAGCCCCCTAGCAGCCTGCCACGAGAACAGTTCACACTGCATCTGCCCAGCGACGAGGTGAGATCTCTCAAGGTGAGCGGCAGGCACGATCCTGTCATCGGACCCAGGGCGGCACCAGTAGTGGAAGCTGTGGCGATGTTGGTGCTCACTGACCTAGGTATGCTAGGTGGCTACATCGGAGCCGATTAATCAGGCGTTCTTCTCGCGCATTTGTTGAATTCGCAGAGGTAGATTGACTGCGAACATAGCAGCAATCACCGTGAATACCATGACAGTGCCGAGAGCGACACCGTAGACACTTGTCAGTTCGACGCTTTCTCGCAGTCGCATAGCCGAGACGTCGTCAAATATTCCTACGAAGGCAGGGATGATGAGATTGATCAGCAGAGTCAGTCCAGCAACTGAGGCAGCTATCACAGGAGTGATGAGTAAGGATTTGTGATAACGCGAGGTGATTTTATTCACCTGCATGACATAGACCTCACCAGTTCGAATCGAGGTGTCCAACATAGAGAACCGGATGATGCCACTTGTCAGTTCCATGTACATTACTAGAACCACAGCGTAGAGCAGCAACAGCATCTTTTGGTAGATTTCTCCTTCGGGTAAGAAGCCGATACCGAAGTCGACCTTGCTTCCCGCGAACCTCAGGGTCACTAGGATAAGTAGGGTGTAAGAGGCCAACAGGGCCCTCTGGTCCCTCTGGAAGATGCCGTACATTCCGCCTATTAGGCCACTTAGGATGATTATCAGATGCAGGACTCCTCCTAGAGTCTGCATTCCCAACATGTTGCTGAGTGCGAACCAAGCGGTCCCGCTCACAGGGGTGACCATGAATGTTAGTATGCATAGGATCAGCAGTGTGCCGGCAGAACCCATCTGCAGCGATGCGACCATCTTATCCGGAGGTAGAAATTTCGTTGTGTTGACAATCGGCCCTCCGAAGAAGGACTCGATGATAGTAGGCACGTGGACCTCGGGAACCGCATCCTTCGGTATTTCATTACCGGACTTCAGACGACCAGCTGCTTTCCTACGGCTTGGAGGGGCAGAACTGACCCTCTTTCCCTCATACAGGTGTGCGGTGTCGTTAACCCCCTCTTCTGTAGTATTGTCGTCGGCCATTCAAAATCCTCCTAGAAACC
>DAGM01000034.1:742-6329 GCA_002495735.1 Euryarchaeota archaeon UBA54 | reverse complement strand
ATGGCGAATTTGGGTCTTCTTGTGACAGTAGTTGGAATCATAGCAATGGTTGTCTGGATTCCGTTTGGATGGATTGTGCATAAGAAGCAGTTCGAGCACATGAGCGGGGCCCTGACAGACCGCTCGATCAATATGCGCATGGGATGGCTATTCAAGAAACAGCAGAACATTCCCTTGGACAAACTCACAGATGTGTCTATTCACGAGGGCCCAATACTGAACGCATTCGGAGTTGTAAGGATGCAGTTTGAGACAGCTGGTGCTGCACCATTCATCCTCACCGGGGTAAAAAACTCCGATCAGTTCCGCGACCTCGTTCTCCAGCAAAGAGACTCATTGGTTTCCGCTCCCCAACAGTCTGCATCTTCAGATGACTCCAACGACGTCCTTGTCGAAATCAGGGATATCCTTCAGCAGATAAATGCAAACATCTCTAACGAGGAGTAGAATGGTATTCGAATGCAACATCGATGCTAGAGGCAAGGCGTATCGCCTCAAGCTCGGGATCATGGGACTCGTAGTTGGATTGGTGTCAGGGGCAGCCTTCTGCATAGCAGGGATTGATTGGGGTAATCTTTGGTTAATTCCTCTTGGAATCACCGGCGGCGGAGCGTTTGCTATTTTCGAAGCCTGGACTGGGTGGTGTGCTGCACGTGCTCTGGGATTCAGAACCCCCTTGTGAGGAAGACATCATGACGAGCGACATTTTGACTGATTTGGAGCGCGGAGACGAGGACTGCGTTCTCCGATTTGCCGACGGCGCCGCATTCAGGCTCAGTTACCTGTCGATACGCTGCCGCTGCCAGTGCGCCAAGTGCAAGCCAAGGCAAGAGAACCAACAGAGGCTTACCGAGTTCGAAGAGGAGATTGCTCGCCTCAGGGTCGAGAAGCCGCGAGCTGAGCCCGTGGGGCGCTATGGAGTCAGATTCGATTGGCCTTCGGGATGCTCAAGCGGAATTCACTCCTTCAGACATTTGAGGAGCGTTGCCGAAGACCTCGGTTCAGCGCTCTGAACATCTGAATTACCTATCCGAAGGGGTCAAAGGCGACTCTCCGGTCGCGAATTTATCGAAGACACGGGTAGCCCCGTGATTTCGGTGGTGATACAATGCAGGGAAATGGTCCCGATAGAGACGAGCAGAAGCTCGACGAGGATGATGAGTGGCAACTCTACGCCAGCGCTGGGTACGCCTCGGCAGAAACCGTCGCTGAGGCCGAGGAGGCCGAGGAGACCGACAAGGAAGAGTGGTTCGACGGCGACGACCTCGAGGTCAACGGAGCCCCAATAGACTGGGACGCACCACCCTGTCCCGCCCCGCTAGGCGTCGCTCACATCATCAAGATGGGAACCTGCGATTACTGCCTGCACAGAGTAGCTGGTCGCAGAACCAAGGCCCGTGGGGCCGAGGGCGGCCGGGAGATTCGAGAGGACGCCAACTCAAGGGACCCTGGGATAGCCAAGTTCGGGGCACCTGAACTGTGCCCTCTGTGCGAAGACCTGTTCGACGATACCGGCAACATTGTCAGTAGGGTCATAGAGTCTACCAAAGGCATCGAGTACAGCACCATACAGTTCGGGATTCATCTACCGAAGGATCTAGTACAGGATGAGGACAAGATCCGAAGTAGGCACGGAGCTCCTGCTTCGAGACCACTAAAGGCTGCTTTCGCCGATGCGATACAGGAACAGTTGTCCAAGCACATGCCTGATATCGAGTTCGTCAAAGAGAAGCCCGACCTAATGATTCTGGTCGACGGCCTAACTCTCAGGATTGACATTGATGTCAGACCAGTCTTTCTCTATAGCAGGTACAGGAAGCTCAGCCGAGAGATTCCCCAGACCAGATGGCCTTGCCGCGCCTGTAGGGGAAGGGCACAGAGCTGCGAGTCTTGCCAGGGCACCGGTCTGCAGTATCCCGACTCCGTACAGGACCTCATCGGTGAGCCAATCAGAGCCGCCCTACGGGCTGAGGACACCTCGTTCCACGGCATGGGTAGGGAGGACATCGACGTCAGATGCCTTGGTTCAGGCCGCCCCTTCGTTCTAGAAGTCAAGAATCCCCGACTCCGTAAGGTGAATCTCGTGGAACTCGTCGCAGCAGTCAACGATAGCTCCTCGGGGAGGGTGGAGATCGATCAGCTAGATTGGACAGACAGGAAGCGAATCGGAAAAATCAAAGAGACTCGTTCAGACAAGTCCTACACGATTAGGTTCAGGGTCGACGACATCCCAGAAGAAGAGACGGTGAAGGAAGCCATATCAGGGCTATCAGGTGTCGTACTGGAGCAGAATACGCCCAAGCGTGTCTCGCACCGCAGGGCTGCCAAGACGCGAAAGAGAAAAGTTGTCTCGATTGGCGATGTGATTGTTGATGGCGACGAGGTTCAATCAACTCTACGTTGCGAAGCCGGGACTTACATCAAGGAACTCATCCATTCCGATGAGGGCAGAACGGTGCCCTCGGTCAGCGGCGTGCTGGATAGAGAATGCGAGGTGCTTTGGCTCGATGTCGAAGAAATTCACGCTGACTGAGCCCAATGCCTCATCCGAGCCCTTAAGAAGAATCGGCAGGTCGAACGCTCCCACGACCATGGTCGAAAGGTGATTCAATGGCCACGAGAACACACGGCGAACGTCAGGGTACCCGCAGCATCCTGAAGAAGAAGAAAGCCGATCGAAGTCGTGTTTTCATCAATCGTGTGATGCATCCCTATGTCGAGGGAGACCGCGTCGCAATCGTGCTTGACGGAGCCCAGCAGAAGGGCATGCCGCACCGCCGCTTCCAAGGTAAGACCGGCATAATCGCTGGAATTCAAGGGCGGGCATATGTCATCTCGGTCTCGGACGGCGACATGCAGAAGACCGTGGTGGCTAGGCCTGAGCACCTCAGATCCATGGAGTGAGTGATTTTAATGTCTGAGAAAGAGTATGTCGACTTCGCCACCGTTCGCGACCTGTTGGAGCAGGCCAACGAGCGCCGTGGCGAACTCTCCTACGAACAGCTCATGGCATTCGGTCACGCTCAGTGGGCGGCCAGCGAGAATCGCGGTGGCAGGAAGACAGATCCAGAGGTCTTCAGAGGACTACGCGATGCGCTGATGGAGAACGAAAAACTCGCACCACATCCCGAGATTTGCGCCAAGCTGGCCGAACTCTGCCCTTTGGTCGTGGCAGATGTCAGGGTAATCGTTGCTAGCAAGAGAATTGCGATGGACACTCCGGAGATTGAAGAACTCATCACAATAATCCGTCAGCACGTTCTCTGATGCTACTTTTCGGCGCTTTTCGCTAACAATTTCATTCAAGGGGGGGAACCGTTCTGAACAGCCTGAGAGACATGCAGTTCGGCGGCCCTGACGAGTCTGACAAGGAAGATTCTAGCCCGTATGAATCTGAGACCCATATCAGGGTCCTAGACATGCAGGATAGACGTCCCATGGGGCACGAGATACATGGCATCACCGAACCATCGATGCATCTGGTTCGCGCTCGAGTGAACGATTCTGTGGAGTTATCCGAAGGCCCGAGGATGACAGTCGACTCGGAATCAATCGGCCCCCTCTCTGAAATCAGACACCGAGATCTCTCTCCAGCAGCTATCGGCAAACTGACAGAGGCCCTGTTGGCGACAATATCCGAGACTCCCGAGAAGCACTTGGGATTCTACAACAGCGCCGGCCCGATGTCACTGAAGTACCATGCCTTCCAGTTGCTCACTGGTATCGGGAACTCAAAGGCGCTGCAGATGGTCCAACTCCGAGGGAGTGTCGGATGGAGCGATTTTGCAGCGGTCGATGAGGCCTGTGCAATTGACTCTGCTAGATTGTTAGCGGAGCGCTATGTCAAGGAGATGGAGGACGATGCCCAGACCCCTAGATTGCTCGACATCCTAGTTCGCTCCGAGATCTGACCGGGGTGGGGTCATGGACGACTTGGACACACGGCTCCTAGTTGACCTGCTTAGAGATCGAATTAGACCTAGCAAGGAGTTAGGCCAGCACTTCCTTATCGATGACGCGGTCATCTCCAGATCGATTTCTCTCGCTTCTTCTAAGGTCCCGTTGGGAGAAGATTCGCACGTTATTGAGATTGGCCCTGGCCCTGGCTCACTGACGCTGGCTCTGCTGAGGGCCGGAACCTCGGTGACTGCCTTTGAGATTGACGAGGAGGCCGTGGCCCACCTGCAACGCGTTTTTGGAGATGCTGAGGGGCGCCTCGAAGTGATTCGTGCCGACGCCTTGGATATTGACTGGCCTGCGGATGCGACCCACGTGGTAGCGAACCTGCCGTATCAGATATCCAGCCCCGCAATAGGGCGAATCCAGAGGCATCACGCCGCCCATTCCCTCGCATCCATAGTCCTCCTAGTGCAGAACGAGTTCGCCGAGAGGATGATCATCGGCAGGGATGCTTCAGCCCCCAGCCCATTGGCACTGTCGCTTTGGCTGGATTTTGATGTCGAACTGGACGTCAAAGTGTCCCCTCACTCATTCAGTCCCTCTCCTCGCGTGACTTCGCGACTAGTCTCTCTGAAGCCCGTAGATAGGGCTCAGGGAGTGGACCGCAGGATGTTTCGAATCATCACCCAGCACTGCTTCGCCAACAGGCGCCGCAAGATGCGCACTCTGCTATCCAAGGCACCTAGCCGTTTGAGTCGCATCCGGGGTTGGCATAAGAAGCGCTGGGCAGAGGCTGTCAAGAGCATCGGACATTCGACCCAAAAAGCTCTACCTAGGGATTGGATGGAACTCAGGCCTGAGAATCTGCAGACTTCCCACTGGGTTGCAATCGTAGAGGCAATTTCATCTGAATGAGCCGATATGAGAGGGTTTTGTCAGCGCCTTGATAGAGGGCCCACGGTTCCGCAGGTCAGGGCAGCGGGTCACGCGACGGACCCAAGCTGGGATGAATACTTATGGCAAAGAAGGACACCTATCTTGCACTGCTCAGACGCGGCATAGACGAGAACACCGCACACATCCTTTCTGACAGCGGGGTCAAGGTAGGCGATCTGAAGAAGTTCGACGTTACCACTCTAATCAACAACTACGGACTCAAGAAGAAAATCGCTGAATCCGTCCTCGATGCTGTGCGCTCGGGCCCGCGCACCTCCAGCAAGCAGAGGTTCCTAGCCGATGTACTGTCTGACCGAGGTGGGAAGAAGGTCGACAAGATAGAGGAACAACGTTTCAAGCGAGAGCAGAAGGATCTACACGCTGAACTGCTCGAGAAGAAGGAGCAACTCAGAATAGCAAAGGTCGAGGCATTCCGCAACAGGAAGTTGGTGATGAACAGGCTCGGCAAGACCATCGAACTGATTGTCAAACTGGAGAACACCTTCGACGACGAGTCCAAGGTCGAGCAACGCTCCAAATTGCGTGACCAGCTAGAGACCAGAGGGCTAGAGGCAGCGAGGGACCACGAGATGCTCGAACTGGTCGGGACTCCGCAGGATATCGTCGACTTTCGCAGGAAGATTGTACCAAAGATATGCCTTCACGCATGCCCCTTATGCGGTGAGGAAATCGACCCACTGGGAAGTAATGTGGTCGAAGACATGACCGATTATTCACTCGTCTGCTGGGA
>DAGM01000034.1:0-356 GCA_002495735.1 Euryarchaeota archaeon UBA54 | reverse complement strand
TCAAGGATTAAGATCGACACGAAGAAGAAACACCGACTGCCAGTATCCCGGCAACCGAAGAAGAAGAAAACCCCCTCGGTTACCGAACAGATGATGCACGATCTCGAGTCCACTGGCGCCTCTGCTGATGAACTCGAGGCGGCGGTCGAGTCAAGCAAACTCTCTGGAGTGCTGATGAGCATAGACGACTGGATTGACCAAACCATAGCCGCGAAGGGCTACATCCAGGCTCAGGAGCACCGTGAGGAATTCATCATAGCAACCGGTGCGGGTGCCACGAAGTTCAACAAGTGGATGAAAAAGGCTGGACTGGTCTTCAACAAGCAGACAGGAAGATGGACCCGCTGGGAAGACCG
>DAGM01000070.1:3153-6040 GCA_002495735.1 Euryarchaeota archaeon UBA54 | reverse complement strand
GGCTTGCTGAAGTGCCGCCGATGCTCCAGGTACCATCAGGTCAATCTCTTCTGATGCCCAGATGCTGGGTGCCCTGTTTTGCATGTCATTGATTAACATCATCTGCGTGAAGCCAGCCTTGGCGAAGGTCTCGCCGTAGGTTATCCCGGTAGCCACACCTGCCATCCTCTGAGTGTTCCAAAGGATGTTTGCATTTGTCAGCTCGTAATCTCCCGAGACCGATGCATGCTCGGCGCCGTTATCATCCATCCATGTGCAGTTTTCGCACCAGTCAAATGAATCGTACTCAGAGTATGTGATGGTTCCTCCTTCAGCGTCGAAGTCAAGGATTTCCTTGGTCGTAGTGACGGTGTAGATGAACGGCCCCATCTTCTCAAACACGGCGACTTCATCATTTAGGCTAGCATCCGGATTCGTCAAGTTGTAGGCGAAATACGATCTCTCGCTGGTCTGGACGAGCCACTCTTCGTCCTCCCAATCGGAAGCATCGTCTCTTCCGTCGACTATCAGTTCCTCGACTCCGGCTTGGACGTTGCTTGCTACTACGCCGGTCAGGACGAACATGTTCAGGCTGACCAGTATTATTCCTGTGAGCATCATTGCTATCGATTTGTTGCGGTTCATGGTATACACTCTCTACGCGCGCACACATGGGTGTGTGAGATAAGTGTTGCACTGCTATTCAAACTCGAAGAAACGCGTTACCGAGGCTCAAATGAAGCCGAATCCATCGAATTCACGCGCGAACGTGTACATCATGATTGGAACTAGGATTATTCCCATTGCGTGGCTGCGCCGAATTCCAATACGCGGCGGCATCAGGCCCATCGCGGTGCCGATGATTAGAACTCCTAGGCCTATCCATCCGGTTGATAGCCAGACGAGTATGGAGATGAATCCTGTGACCGTGAAAACAACTGTACGTAGAGGCACGATTTCATGCATCTTCAGCATCCCTTTGCCGACCTTAATCATTACCGGAACCGCGAACAGTCCGGAAGCAATCGTGATGCCCAACAGCCTGATGAAATCAGCCGGGGGCGCGACGGAGTTCCACATGTCGATTGGATACATCATGTTGAGAGCGAGGGCGGCCCCCGAGCGCGGCCTGCCGACCATGTACAGGAAGCCGAGGACCATCACCGTGACCGCGGTGTTGACCGAGGACAGGACGGCGATGACCTCGAGGTCCTGTTGCTGACTCTGGGCTCCCAAATCAAGGTCGGGACTGACTCCGGCTTCGGTCAGTACCTCCTCGAAGATCTCCCTCTCCTCGTCCGAGAGCTCGTCAAGATCGTCGATGTCGAGGGGCGATGCCTTTGGTGTGAAGTCCGGTTGAATCCCGTGCTCGAAGTCGGCCGGGATGTAGTCCGGATCAGTCAGCCTGCCCCACAGGTTGCGCATGCTCATGACGACAACTGTGGCTTGGGCAGCGGTCATCCCGGGCAGGATGGCCATGACCGAGGAGACGATGGCGGACAGAAAAGTAGGGATTGCGAGGGGCTTCATCGCAGGCATCTCCCAGTTGGCCTCCTGAGGAGGGATCTCAGAGGTTGTAACATAGATGTCAATCAGGTTGGCAATCCCGAACAGCCCGGCCAGACCTGGGAATAGCAGTGTGGCCGATGGCATCCCTATCGGAGACCGCCCAGGCAACTCGAAAACAGCCCATCCGTAGAATCCTGTTAGGAGGAAGAAGGACGTCGCAGCGAGCATCCCTGCGGTCCTTGAGCTGCTGCCGAGCCTTAGGTCGAAATTCTCCCATCTGCGATGGATGTTGAACTTCCCCACAGGGATGTTGAACTCAATCTTGCGAGGCAGCCGGAAGACCAGCCTGCTGGTCAGCCGCTGGCACCACTCGGGCCATGGCAACCGAGTCGTCTCGGTCATGATGAGGAATGCCGAGATAATCAGAAGCAGCCAGGGCAGGACGTCGCGACTGGACTCGTATAGGCCCAGTCCCGGATCCTCTCCGAAAAGTAGCCTCGCCACTATCAGTAGGGGTATTGACATCAGCATCCCCATCTGCGAGCCACGCGCTGAGTAAGCCACTCCTTGCGCCGCCTGACCCGAGATTAGCATACGGTGTCCTGGTAGCAGGGCGAGAGCCATGTTGTCGTCAGGCGCGCCGATCAGAGCGCTAGGGATGTAGTTCAGGAATGTGTGCACAGTGCCACAGGCGACGATGATGCCAGCAACAGCGTCCAAGGGGACCCCGATGGCGACTGCCACCGGTGAGAGACTCAGTGCTATCAGGGCGACGTTGTTGACGTGGAATCCAGGAATTAGCCCGGTCAGGCAACCCAGCATGATGCCGAACAAGTAGGAGGCAATCAGCCATCCGTAGTCGAGCAACACCGGGTCCATTGAATCACCTCAGCGAATATCGATGCAGAACTGAGCGGAGTTCCCAATCGAGTCCTCGGTCATAGTCAATCTACCAGTCCATTCGATGGGCTCTCCAATCTGCTCCTGCTGGCTGGCTTCAGTGCCATCCCCGAGCAGACACACTTGCTCATCAGATCCTGAGCGTGAGATCCACTGGTTACCATCCTCATCCATTACTGCCTCACCGGTTATCTGGACCAGTTTGCTGAGGTCCCATTTCCACGAGTTGTAACCATCACCCCAGTTGAGCATCGATGGAGCAGGTGCCTCTCCAAGTAGCCAGGAGCGTGCTTCTAGGATCAGCCTACCCTCTGACTCCGACCACAGCACCGTCGCGTTGAACCGAATCTCCTGATTGGCTTCAATCCACTCAGCGTGCTCGCCCACGAACTCTATCCTGAGCTTGGTGTCTCTGTCATAGTAGCCGGGTCCATCACCGACGTATCCTTTGTCGTAGTCAGGAGGGATTGGATCGGTAATCCAACCTTCGAACTGGTAG
>DAGM01000070.1:577-3077 GCA_002495735.1 Euryarchaeota archaeon UBA54 | reverse complement strand
AGCAGGTGCCTCTCCAAGTAGCCAAGAGCGTGCTTCTAGGACCAGCCTACCCTCTGACTCCGACCACAGCACCGTCGCGTTGAACCGAATCGCCTGATTGGCTTCAATCCACTCAGCGTGCTCGCCCACGAACTCTATCCTGAGCTTGGTGTCTCTGTCATAGTAGCCGGGTCCATCACCGACATATCCTTTGTCGTAGTCAGGAGGGATTGGATCAGTAATCCAACCTTCGAACTGGTAGCTACTGCCGACATAGGTGAACGGGTCTTCGACGATGGCCTTCATTGCCATGATATCGTCACCGAACTGGCCCGCAGGGTGCTGCAGCGCCTCGATGTAGCCCCTGTCTAGGCAGACCTCTGCCTCATCAGTAGACCATGCAAGTCTGCCGCCCCAGTCTCCCATCTGTCCGACTATGTCGCTCACCATATCCTCCGGAGATGGCAGCATGCAAAGCCGGTCTGTAGGCGCATCTCCCTCGATCCACCATTCGTCACCATCGCTAGCCACAGTTCCGTCTATGACCACCAGTTTGCCGACCTCGTAGGTCATGGTGTACGGCTCAATTTCCCAGTTGAGGTAGAGTGTCTCGCCTTGGGACAGTACCTCGATCTCGGTGGCCTGCACCAGTAGCCTCCATCGGTAGGAGCGCTCGTCGAACTGTAGCCAACCGTTCACGACGACGTGGCTGCCGGCCTCGACCCACTCCATGACGCGACCCTCAACCTGCATGTACAGCAGGTGATCTGCGCCACCGTAGACTTGGTTATCCATCATATATAGCGAGTGGTATGTCACATCTGGAGCGAGGGACTCGCTGAGCCAACCGTCTAGGGTAATCGACTGATTAGCATAGGCCTGGGGGTCTCGTCCGACCTCGACCAGTTTGGTTTCGGTGAACTCTATTATCTGACCTTTAGCGATGATAGCGCCGTAGCCATTGGACTGCAACCATATTCTTCCGTTCCACTCCGAGACCTCGCCCTCGACAGTGACCACAGTTCCAATTGGAGGTATCTCGTTGGTCCAGTCAACATTCCAGCGGACCTTCGCTACTGAATGCCCGCCAATCTCCTGGATCTGTAGGTCTATCCTGTCTGCTCCTTCTCCGTACGGATCGCGTATGTAACTTGTCAGCACACCCTCTATTTTCACGGTCTCCCGGGGGTAGTTCCGTATCTCGTCTATCTCTATCATATCCGGCTCCCTTATCACGGCGTAGAAATTCATCGCCGAGACAAGCAGAAGCGATGTGAAAAACATCACCCATAGTTTCGCCATGAGCCCCCACGAGCGGGCCTAGCGCTTCAAGGTTGAGAGCATCTGGTGCCTATTCGCGTCTCGCGAACGGAAGACAAGGTTCATTTCACAAAGCATCGCGAGAGATGCAGGGACCCGTAGCTCAGTTGGTTAGAGCGCTCGGCTCATAACCGAGTGGCCATCGGTTCAAATCCGGTCGGGTCCACCACTCAAATAGCACGACGCTGCAATAGCCGTTTCATGGTCCAGTTGGTGCGAAGACTCAAATATGGTCCGAGGGGGCCTCATAGACAATGACGAAGGCTCCCTCGGTCCGACCCGCTCTGATGATTCTGGCTGTGTATTTTCTTAGTACTTGGGCTGGAGCGGCTGCGGTTCAGGCCCAAGGGCCTGTCCCAGACATCACTCTGAGCTGCCAACAGCCGCAGCCCATCGACGTCTATCCAGGGGCAACCAGAGTCACCATCATCGATTGTACTCTGGAGAACCCGACCATCCACCAAGAGAAGGTCAATGTCCAGATCCAGTCCGGCTCTCTAGCCGCAGCCGGCCCAGCCTCGATGACTGTCGGAGCCCAGTCCGATGTCTCATTCCAAGTGGTCGCTCGCGCTGAACTGAGGATGCCCGAGGGTTCACAGATTATCTCAATCACAGCCGAGGTCGTTCAGGCCGATGGAATCACTTGGGTCGGGACTCCAACCACCTACAAGGTGCTGGCAATCATTAGGCAGTTCAGCCGCCTGCGAGTGGCCTCTGAGGTCGCTTTCCTGCAGCTCAGGCCGAAAGTCGACTACATGATTGTATTCGATGTCTACAATGACGGCAATGCGATGGACAGGTTCAACGTCGGCGTCGAGAATTACGACGAACTGAATGACGAGGGCTTCCAACTCAGTATTCCATTAGTCTCGGTTGAGATAGAATCGATGGCTCCTGCTGAGAAGATTAGGGTACAGATGAGGACTCCTAAGAATCAGGGTTGGACTGACAAGTATTTCTCTTTGCAGTTCAAAGCCACTTCTGAATACTCGGTCAGAACCGAAGGTCTTCCGAATTACCAGGTGCAGACCATGACGATATACATCAGAGGAGTGTACCTACCAGGGTTCGAGTTGATGGGGACCATGATGATCACGACTCTCGCTGCTGCTGCTCTTGCTGGTAGGTACCGGGACGATGAGGACGATGAGGACGATGATTCAGATGAACCAAGAGTCCTCGATGCACGTCTGTTCTGAAC
>DAGM01000070.1:0-196 GCA_002495735.1 Euryarchaeota archaeon UBA54 | reverse complement strand
ACCGTCTATGAGGTGCTTCTATGAGTAACGGCGGTCTGCTACAGAAGGCCATTGAGCAACAGTCCCACGACGATGGCGTTGCCGTAGTTGTGGCCGATGTGGCCGAACCCGGGCGCACTGGGATGATGTCGGGGCCGATGAAGCAGGGCGCCGGCCTGGGTGCCATAGCATTCGTAATTTCTTGGATAGTTTCCAG
>DAGM01000056.1:2793-3507 GCA_002495735.1 Euryarchaeota archaeon UBA54 | reverse complement strand
CCTTCTTGCGGTAGAATCCCAATCTCTCCGAGTAATACTCCGGGTTCTTGTCCTGAAGATCGGCAATCCAGGCCATCGCAGACTCTGCATCCTCAGCCTGGCAGGTTCCAGTGTTGTCCGGCTCCATCAGCTTGGCCTTCCAGATGTCGATTGCCGCCTCGTCCAAATTATCGCCCCCCCTGGATGGCATTGTCACCGATTGGTAGGTCAGTGAGGTCAGGATTCCAGGGTCCTTCGGATTGGTCCCAATATCGGCTTCCCTGCCATCCAGCTCGAAGAGTTCCTTCGCACGCGCTATCCATTGTGCTTGGATGGCAGAGTTTGGACTGAGGACCAGAGTGGGTTTCCTAATCAGGTCGGACCAGACGTACAGGCCAAGGACGGTCTTGCCAGAGCCGGGCGGGGCCACNNGTAGAATCCCAATCTCTCCGAGTAGTACTTCGGGTTCTTGTCCTGAAGATCGTCAATCCAGGCTATCGCAGACTCTGCATCCTCAGCTTGGCTGATTCCAGTGTTGTCCGGCTCCATCAGCTTGGCCTTCCATATGTCGATTGCCGCCTCGTCCAAATTATCGCCTCCCTTGGATGGCATTGTCACCGATTGGTAGGTCAGTGAGGTCAGGATTCCGGGGTCCTTCGGATTGGTCCCAATATCGGCTTCCCTGCCATCCAGCTCGAAGAGTTCCTTCGCACGCGCAATCCATTGTGCTTGGAT
>DAGM01000056.1:0-2377 GCA_002495735.1 Euryarchaeota archaeon UBA54 | reverse complement strand
GCCACAATCAGGAGTTTCTTCTCTCCGGTCGAGAGTTGGTTTTCGATTATCTGCGATGAGGCTACTTGTGAAGGACGCAATTTGCCCGAAAAACCGATATTGCCGAAACTGGGCATCCTACTGTCCTCAATCGGCCCGGTATTTGCGGTTTTTCCCGTCCTAAACAGACTCACCGTGACCTATCACAAGACCGGAATAATTTGAGTCAACGCCTACATTGGCACCCTGGCCCACTAGGCAACCATCGAGTCTGGCCCCTGCTCCTACGTTCGCTCCCGCCAAGACGACGCAATCGGACAGCGATGCGCCTTCCGCAATGTTGCATCCCTGACCGATGGAGGAGGAGCGTGCCACACCGATGCAGTTGGAGCCTTTGCCGAACCATGAATCGCCCTCGACATGGCCGCTGTCGTAGCGACCATTTGCTATACAGACTTGTGCGGCCTCGATGAACGAGTCTGGAGTGCCGGCATCGACGAAGTAGCCGGTGAACGCGAGGCCGGCCATCCCTCCTGCCTCGGCGAGACCGGGGAAGACCTCGCGCTCCATGCTATGCTTGTCGCTGGAAAGATTACTCAACACGTCGCGCTCGATTAGATAGCACCCTGCGTTGATTAGATTGGAGAACTCTGTGCCCGGCTCGGGCTTCTCTTGGAATCTACCAATCATGCCCAACTCGTCGAGATCACAGACCCCGAAGCGACTCGGGTCCTCGACCTCCCAAAGGGACAGCGTGGCCTTGGCGCCTGTTGCCGTATGATGAGCGGCCAGAGCGGCCACATCAACGCTTGAGATTAGGTCTCCATTGAGCACGAGAACTGGGCCCTCTCCACTGAGGTGCTGCCGCGCCAACGCCACCGCACCGCCCGTTCCCATGGCCTCCTGCTCGATTGATAGTACGACATCATAGGGCATGTTCGAGCCTTTGAAGAAAGATTCCATCTCGTCAATCCCATAGCCTGCGGCGACAATCACGCGATCGACCATCCCAGAGGGAACTGCCTCAACGACTCGCTCCAGCAGAGTCTTGTCGAGAAGCGGTAGTAATGGCTTGGCCCGTCCCTCGGTCCACGGTCGCAACCTCGTGCCGAAGCCACCGGCCAGAACAATGACGTCCATGACCTGTCGGGTGTGCGGCTGCGTTTGAGCACTTCGCGTTCGCGCCACGCACGGCACTCATGCGCATCGTTGAAAGACGGGGTTGAGGTGGCCGGGCCGTGAACATCCACGAATATCAGGGCAAAGCCCTGTTCAGAGAGTCGGGTATTGCCGTTCAGGACGGAGTCCACTGTACCAGCGTCGAGCAGGCCCTCGCAGCCTACGATTCGCTGGGCTCTGAGGTGGTCGCGGTCAAGAGTCAAATTCACGCAGGAGGCAGGGGCAAGGGCAGCCTGTACGCTCTGGACACTGGCGAGCTAGTGATGGAGGGCGGCGTGAAGATTGCGTTTTCGCGCAAGGAGGTCGAGAACTACGCCTCAAACATTCTCGGGCATAGGCTGGTCACCAAGCAGACTGGTCCCGCTGGTAAGATGGTCAACAACCTGTACATCGAGGCTGGCTGTGCCATCGCTCACGAGTACTACCTCGCCCTACTGGTCGATCGGGAGGCAGACTCTGTCTTGATTATGGCATCGACCGAGGGCGGCGTGGATATCGAGGAAGTGGCAGAGAACACTCCCGAGGCTATCCATAAGGAATGGGTGGACCCTAGAGAGGGCTTGCAGGAAGAGCAGAAAAATTCTCTCGCTGACTCACTGGGACTTACAGGAACAGCACATGACTCCTTCGTCGAGATGATTGGGCAACTAGAGAGGATGTTTGTCGAGCGAGACTGCTCCATGATTGAGATTAACCCGCTCGTCAGGACCGAGGGTGGCATCATGGTCGCGCTTGACTCAAAGGTCAGCTTCGATGATAACGCATCGTTCAGACACCCTTGGAGAGCCGAATTGCGTGACCTATCTGAGGAAGAGGAGACTGAGGTCAGGGCGAATCAATCCGGTCTTTCCTATGTCAAACTCGACGGTAACATCGGCTGCTTAGTCAACGGCGCTGGTCTCGCTATGGCCTCGATGGATGTCATCAAACTGTACGGCGGCGAGCCGGCGAACTTCCTCGATATTGGGGGTGGAGCCAACAAGGAGTCCATCACAACCGCCTTTGGCATCATCCTCGAAGACCCTAATGTCGAAGGAATTCTCGTCAACATCTTCGGCGGTATCATCCGCTGCGATATGGTCGCTCGCAGCATCATAGACGCCTCTAGAGAGGTTGGTCTTGAGGTTCCGCTTGTGGTCAGGTTTTCGGGAACCAATCACAAGGAGGGCAAGGAAGTTCTCGAGTCGAGCGATTTGGCCGTCATCACGACCAGTACCCT
>DAGM01000036.1:2531-3401 GCA_002495735.1 Euryarchaeota archaeon UBA54 | reverse complement strand
GAGCGACCTCTGAAGGCCATTCCGAGCATACATTCTTCTCATCTAGACATCAATGCAGCCCATGTTGCATCGGCGTATGCTTTGGCCGACGCCGCAGGGTTGTCCGAGCCATGTATCCCTGTGCCCACAATGACCGCGTCCGAACCGGCTTTGATCGCATCCGACGGATGGCCGTACCTCTGTCCAAGGACGCCCTCCTCGGCTGATAGGTTGACTCCTGGTGTCCAGATCATCTTGCCATCACCTACTTTTCCCCGCAGCGAGGAGATCTCGTCTGGCGAGCTGCCGTTGCCTATGTAGCCGAGAACGTGAGGCGAAGCAGCACCAGTCACAATCGTCTCGTCGGTGTAGTCCTCTGAGAGTAGGTTGCCCTGACTAGACATCTGAGCCAACAAGAAGACACCTCCTATCCTCTGTACATCATCCCACCCTGCGGCGATACCATCTACAATGTCCGGTCCTGAGACGCGATGGGCGGTGACGATATCAGCCCACGAGCGGATGTCGTAGATTCCTCCCATCTGCGTCTGTGATACTCTGCCTATGTCGGCGAACTTACGGTCTTCGAAGAGCATCAGATTATGTGAGTGAGCAGCATCTACGACCTCTTGCCAGGACTCCCGAGAGAAATCTTCAACCATATCCACATGAGTCTTGAGTGCAGCGATGTGAGGACCTACTTGATGGATGAGTTGCACCAGCTCTTCTGTGGTCGCAAGATCGGCCGCTAATACTACCAATGTCTCCTTCTCAGCAGCCGTTTCCATGAAGCGATGCGATAGAGGATGAGCGCAACCTCGCCATCTAGCACCCCACACCTCATCGGTTCGCATCGAACCCTCTCGTCGCCGACCCTCTCTCAAGCCTTTC
>DAGM01000036.1:1971-2179 GCA_002495735.1 Euryarchaeota archaeon UBA54 | reverse complement strand
CAAATCAGGCCTTCGGCCTGAGCCGCTTTGTTCATGGACGGGCGGCAGCCGATACTATCCATGAGCGGAAGCGTTACCGTTCACACGGTTGAGGTCACTACTCGGGATATGGAGGGGTTGCCTGATGCCCGAGGCGATAGCGTGGTCTCCATGTTGGCCGCCGATCACGGAATCAAGGTTGGTGGAGTACGAGTCAATCTTGGATATC
>DAGM01000036.1:0-1653 GCA_002495735.1 Euryarchaeota archaeon UBA54 | reverse complement strand
CGAGTCAATCTTGGATATCTAATCAAGGCTGAGATGAGTCAGGATGAGGTTGAGAGAACGGTATACGACCTGTTTGCTGACCCCGTAATTGAAATTGGCTCTTGCAGCGAGGTTTTGTTGGACTCCCCCAATCTGTTCCCCCATGCTCCTGAGGCTGTCATCCAAGTTGGGTTCAAACCCGGGGTGACGGACAACGCCGGACAGGCGGGTCTCGATGGACTCATCACACTGTACCCGAGATTGATTGGACAGTCTCAGGTTGCAACAAGCCGGACCTATATGTTCTGGGGCCTTCCCGAAGGCATTGACTCCACCGAGCTTGCCGCTATGCTTCACAACCCTATGATTGAGCGCTGCGCTATTGCGGGAGCAGATGACTGCTCCTCTGCTCGTTGGCCTTCTCTGGGATTCCCTGACAGGCCGCCGGCCATCTTCGCCGAGCCTGCTATCGTTGATCTCGAGGTGAGCGACAAGCAGTTAGAGGAGATTAGTGAGACAGGACTGCTCGCTCTCAATCTCAACGAAATGCACGCCATCCAGGCGCACTACCGAAATCCCGAGATCAGAGTGGCGAGGGCGAGTCTTGGTTTGCCCTCAGGGGCCCCGACGGATGCTGAACTCGAGTGTCTGGCGCAGACTTGGTCCGAGCACTGCTCACACAAGATATTCGCAGCAAGAATCAATCACAAGGACAACGTGACAGGGGAGTCTTCGGTCATTGACTCACTGTTCAAGACACACATCATGAGTCCGACATTGGACATTCAGAAAGAGGTCGATTGGCTTCTGAGTGTTTTCCATGACAATTCAGGCGTAATTGCCTGGAATGATGAGTGGAGCCTGTGTATGAAGGCCGAGACCCACAATTCTCCTAGCGCCTTGGATCCTTTCGGAGGGGCCATAACCGGAATAGTTGGAGTCAACCGCGACATCCTCGGCACTGGGCTCGGCGCCCGACCCATCGCCAACACTGATGTGTTTTGCTTCGGTCCTCCGGACTACACAGGAGACCTTCCGTCCGGCCTGTTCCACCCTTCTCGGGTGTTCAGAGGAGTCCACGCTGGGGTGCGCGCAGGAGGAAATGAGTCAGGCATCCCCACAGTCAATGGAGCCATGGTCTTCGATGAACGCTATCTCGGTAAGCCATTGGTTTACTGTGGTACCGTCGGCATCATGCCTCGCCGACTCGCCGACGGTCGGGAGAGCCACGACAAAACCCCAAGTCCGGGCGATATCATCTACATGGTTGGAGGAAAAGTCGGTAGCGATGGTATCCATGGAGCCACCTTCTCCAGCCTTGAGCTGACAGAAGAGAGCCCGTCTTCTGCGGTGCAAATTGGAGATCCGATTACTCAGAAGAAGATGATTGATATGATTATCGAAGCGAGGGATGCTGGAATTATTCAGGTCATCACTGACAACGGGGCTGGCGGCTTGTCGAGCAGTGTAGGGGAGATGGCCGAACTCACCGACGGCGCGGAGATAGACCTGTCAGTCGTCCCCCTCAAGCAGGCCGGCCTTTCACCGTGGGAAATCCTCGTTTCGGAGTCCCAGGAGCGCATGACGGTGGGTGTAAGACCAGAGGACTGCGAAGCATTCGAGGCTCTCGCCGAACTCCACGAGGTAGAGGCTACGAACATCGGAGAATTCACT
>DAGM01000005.1:20623-22562 GCA_002495735.1 Euryarchaeota archaeon UBA54 | reverse complement strand
AAGCCCCCCTTCCGCACCGTTCATAACGGTGGGCCCACCAAGTCTCGACCGAGGCGTTGGGATGAGTGATGAGGACTTGGTGACAAGCGCAGCCCAGCATATCACACAGGGCGATTTCATGGGGGCGATGGCGCTTTTCGAGTCGCTTGTCGATGCCAATCCGGACGACCCCGCAGGATACCACGGCTGGGCCGAGGCTGCCCTCTTTGAGATTCAGAATAACGGTAATACCGATGACAGCGGCAACGACCGCATCAACGAAGGACAGGTTGCCGCATACTTCCGAAAGGCATCCGGGCTAGCTCCTGACAATTCCGAGTATCTGGCTTCGTATGCCAACGCGCTACTGGCGTTCGATCGTATTCCTATGGCCGTGCGCGAGTTCCAGAAGCTACGCGATCTCGGCTCCTCATCTGATGAGGTTGATGTCTCCATCGATCTCTACGAAGCTGCTCGCATGCTAATCGACGCAGTCGACCTCAAGACTGATTTCGACCGCAGCCACTCGTTCGCGAGGCAGTACGTCCCGGTTGCCATTGAGTTCGCCTTGCTCGGCCTCGGTTTCCCATCTGCTAACGAGGCGACGGAGTACCTCGCTGAGGACTGAGGGGTGACGGGCCCTTGGATAGCGACCGCGTGATGGTCGCGCTCGGCTACCACGGCGACGCCTTCCACGGCTCCCAGATCCAGCCCGGTATCCGAACCGTCGAGGGCGCGCTCATCCAAGCGCTTGAGCGACTGGGCTGGTGGAGAGAGGGCTGCCTAGAGATGTCCAGCCGGACCGACGCTGGAGTCAGCGTCCGGATGAATCTGGCCCGAATCGATCTCCCTGCCGAGGTCGCCCGCCCCATCGAGGAGACAAATCTTCTGAGGGCAATGAACGACAATCTTCCCATCGGGATGGTGGTTTGGAGTGCAAGGGGCATACCTGAGAAGACCCGTATCAGGCATTCGACTTCGCGCCACTACCTGTTTCGCACCGAGGTCATGCACGATTGGCCACACGAGGTCGATGCTGAGGTCTTCGCCGAGGCATGCTCTCTGTTTGAGGGGGAGCACGACTTCACCAACATGTGCAGGCTGGAAGAGGAAAAGGATCCGATGAGGACAATCGATGAGTGCACTCCGTGGCTCGCCCCCGATGGCAGGGTAATCGGCATCTCGGTGAGGGCCCGCTCCTTCCTTTGGAATCAAGTGCGCAGGATGGCCAGTGCAATCTCCGGAGCAGTATCAGGCAGGAACACGCTGGATGAAATCCGAACCGCCCTCGACAGTCCTGAAGATCCTGTCGACCTCGGACGCTCGCCTTCGGATGGACTCGTCCTATGGTCGATAGAGAACCCGCACTCAGATGGGATGACTAACGGCTTGTTGCCCGAAACAAATTGGTTCTCCGAGCCGCCGAGTGACATGAGGGGGCACACTAGGTGGCTCGCACTCGCCCGTCTTGAGATGGATACGCTACTGGAGCGGGAGTGGCTGAAGCGGCTCAACTAAGCCTGACGACAATCTCGTCGCCATCCTCGCATGGCAACGCCTCGCGTAGGAACGAGGAAGAAATCACCTCGGCTGTTTGGGTGTGGCGGGTCAGATCTGGGATGAGGATGGCGCAGGATATCCAATCGCCCCCGTCCCTGCTGATTTCAGCCTTGAACGCGGTCGCCCCTCCGAACGAGCGACCTGACCGCTCGAAACCCTGTATCCTAATCGGCTCCGCATTCTTGGCACTCTCGCCTTCCTCGAGGCCTGCTAGGACCCTCAGTCCCTTGTAGTTCAGCAGGTTATTTCCATACAGGTCGATGTTCAGAGTGCCAGGCCAAGCACCTGTGCCCAAAACCCCTTTGAATTGGTTCTGGTAGTGCGGCTGTGCCATGAAGACATGGGCCCTGCCCAACCCACTCGACACAATCCCACTCAGATGCACGGCCCTGCCTCGAGG
>DAGM01000005.1:2832-20244 GCA_002495735.1 Euryarchaeota archaeon UBA54 | reverse complement strand
CGCAACCTGCCAACCTAGGTCTGACAACTCCTCGGCCTCTGGTCCTGGGCCCAGAAGGGGGTTGGAGTGATTCAGGTGGATGAAGTGTATCTCGGCATCGCCCTCGACTTGTTCGCCCAGTCTCGCTAGGGTCTCGGTCACGGTCGGGTGAGGTATCTCGGACATATCGCGACCGGGCAGCTCGCTCGAGTCCCAGAATGAGCCGTCGAGCAGTGCGATGCTGACTCCGAGGTCCGACAGCCACTGGCGAATTGAGTTAGCGCCGTGTCTGCCAAGAGTCTGAGCCCAGTCGTCATGATCCGGTAGGAAGAGTGCGGAGCGAGAAGGTCCCCTGATTATCACGGCGTGGGTGTCAGCGTACTCATCCCTGTGTGGGACTGGTACGAACTCCATTTCGAATCCACAGTTCCCGCTCGGGCCAAATCGCTCCATTGGCACTGCCTCCGTAGAGTCGAATGGCCCCAGCGCCTCTCTCTTAGCCAACTCCTCCAAGACAGATGCACTAGCGAACAGCGGCAATTCGGAGCACCCCATCACCTCCTTTCCGAACTGCCCTAGTCCGTCTATGTGTCCGAGGTGGATGTGAGTCAGACTGACGCTGTCAGGACGTGCAACTCCTTCGGCGCCCATCACCTCTGCCCATAGTCGCATTTGATCGGGCAGAGAACGGCTCGCCTCGATGAGGTGCAGGCTGCCGTCACTTCCGCGGATTCCGCACGCCACAGGGTGCCGGCGGAGCGAAGGATCGCGATGCGCCCCCATACATCGCACGCACGAGCAGCCCGCGTGTGGCACACCTCCGTCTTGCGCAATTCCGAGAAGTACCAGGGTCACTCCCATAATTCGCGGTAGCGGTATCAGAAATGAAGCACTCGGATGCCGAAACCGCGTGGGTTGTTCCGATGGAGCCATGAACCTCACCGATATTTGCGGGGCATGGCGGCCGACCTGTCGTGGATGCGCGAGCGCTACGAGCAATTACGCTCTCAGCGCCTCGACTGGGATCCGCCAGTCCTGCAATCGGCTAGCGAACCGCGTTGCATGGTCGACGGCAGAGAGATGATCTTGCTCTCAGCTAACAACTACCTCAACTTGGCAACTCACCCCAAGGTTGTCGAAGCAGCCGTGGAAGCCACCCGCAAGTATGGGGCCGGTTCGGGCTCGGTGCGCGCGATAGCCGGAACTCTTGACCTACACCTTGAGGCCGAGCGAGTATGCGCCCATTTCAAGGAGGTCGAGGCAGCGCTGATCTACTCGGCTGGATACACTGCCAACGTGGGCCTCATCCCCACTCTCGTTCGCGGCTCTGAGGATGTCATAATCTCAGATGAATTGAATCACGGTTCCATCATCGACGGAGTCAGACTGACCAAGGCATCTAGGGCTGTGTACCAACATAATGACATGGCCGCGCTTGAACAGGTCCTGAAGGAGCACTCGGGCAGCGAGAGGAAACTAATCATCACCGACGGTGTGTTCAGCATGGACGGTGACATCGCACCGCTGGACGAGATTACCGAGCTCGCCGAGCAGCACGACGCTATGGTGTTCGTCGACGACTGCCATGGCGAAGGAGTCCTTGGTGACGGCCGGGGGATAGTCGCGCACTTCGGATTGCAGGGACGAGTAACCTTTGAGATCGGCTCTTACTCCAAGGCACTGGGCGTCCAAGGCGGTATTGTCGCAGGCTCGGAAGATGTCCGAAGGCACGCGCTCAACCACAGCCGCTCGTGGCTGCTTTCGGGCAGCCAGCCACCAGGAGTGGCTGCCGCACAGAAGGCGGCCATAGAGGTCTTGATGTCCGAGCCACAGCACGTTCGCAGGCTATGGAGAAATACCGAATACTTCCGAGGCGAACTCGACTCCTTGGGTTTCGACACGGGCGTGAGTGAGACTCCCATTATCCCGGTGATGTGCGGAGAGAGCCGATTGGCGCAGGACCTGTCTACTGCATTGAGGAAGGAAGGAGTAATGGTGGGCGCTATTGTTTTCCCTATGGTAGCCCATGACAAGGCACGGGTGAGGACACAGATGTCTGCCGGACTTACTCGCGACGATCTGCAGGTGGTTTTGGGTAAGTTCGAAACTTGTGGACAGGAACTCGGATTGATTTGAGGCGATGAGATGACTACACAGACAACTGAGAATAGGGAAAGACTGCTTGTGGTATGGCTGATTGCCTCAGCTTTCGGCATAATGTTCGCCGTACTATCCTGGATGCAGGAATCTGGAATCCTGCCTCCTGCCGATGAACTGGGGGCATGGAAAGGACTGTTCGCCGTGTTTACTGGACTGGTTCTCTATTGGATTGTCGCCCGTAATATACCAGGAGGCCCGGGGGATGAGTGAGTTGGGACGCTGGCCAATCAGTTGCGAGATTCCTGTTCAGTGGGGTGAAATGGACGCCCTCAATCATGTCAACCATACCGTGTTCATCAGGTGGATGGAAACTGCTCGCATGCACTACTTCATCGCCTGTGGATTCACTGACCTGTTCGACTCCGAGGGAATCGGACCTATTCTCGCCGGGCTCAAAGTGGATTACAACGCCCCGGTCAGGTTCCCAGACACTGTAACCGTCCATACTACTGTTACTCGCATAGGCAACGCGTCGTTTGAAATGGAGTACCGAATCACTAGCTCTGCCAAGGGCGACGAAGACGTCGCTACTGGGGCCGTCTCAGGCGTCGTCTTCGACTACAATTCCAACTCTAGCACACCGATGCCTGATTTCTTGAGGGCCAGTATTCTACAGCTCGAAGCCACCGGAAGCGACTAGAAAGAAGCCTCGACGACTTCCTCAAGATCCTCATCATCCACTTCCGAAGGTTCGTCCACAGTCCCCTCATCAATCGTCCTGCGCATCCCCTCGAATGGTGCAAGGCCACGATCAAGCCTGTCGAGTATCCTCCATCGGGGGGCGTACGAGAGGTGGATATAGAGAGGGCCGGGGTAGACGAAGCAGAACCAGCCCACCCAAGTCGCATACTCAGGGACCTCGTTCATCATCGAAACGGAGATCACTGCCAAGCCGATGAAAGGGAATGGGAACAGATATCTGCGTCGGTTCTCAAGGCGGATCGGAGGACGTTTTACTACCGAGGCGAGTATCGAGGAGAAGCCGCCGAGGAAGGCTGTCAGAGCGATTAGAATCAGCGTCTGCAGCCCCCAATTCCTGAGAGTCACCTCCAGTGCCTGCCCCTCGTTGTTTCCTATGTAGCCGTATGGCAGAAGCAGAGTCAGGCCTATCAAAATCCCGTAGAACCCGCCGACGAAAACCGGATGCGAAACCGTCAGGGGATATCGAAGAAACATCTGACTGAGCGAGCCGCCCTCGAGCATGTACCTATGCTCAAAATCCAACTCATCGAGCCTGTCACGCCAACCTGACACGACCCTGCCCGCAGACGCCCCCGCTATCACCGTTACGGGTGGTTTTCGACGTTTTCTCCTGCGCTGATATCGACTCTCTTGTGCTCTTGCGAGTCCGCGGCCTTTGCTGATTTCAATGTCGGAGGAGTTATCATGTGACCCTCTACGTTGGTTGCTGAGGGATAACATGAGTGACGAGGATACAATCTTCACAATCACCGAAGCCAATCTCGACTCAGGTCTCAGGGGTGTGCCGGTGGGCACCTGTAGGACCTCATTCGTTGACCCCATAGAGGGAGTCCATTACGTCGGCTACCCTGTGGGCGACCTAGCCAATCTCGAAGAGGAGGATGTGATTTACCTCTTGATGCACAAGCACCTTCCCAGTCCGGAGGAGTCCGAGGCCTTCCACGCTGAACTTGCACACAGGGCAGAGGAAATTCCAACCGGAGCGCTGCGCGTGCTCGAGTCACTGACCCCGGGAAGCGGTCACCCGATGGACTGGCTAGCAATCGGGATTATGTCGCTGGGCGCTGCTGACACCACTGGAGATGCACGAGACGACTCGATGAACCTCATCGCTAGGATGCCGGAACTGATGGCCCGGATCTTCTTGCTCCGAGGAGGCAAGTCGGAGGAACTCAGACCACGCAAGCCCGAACTCGGACTGGTCGAGAACTTCGTCCATATGCTGGGGGCCGAGGGCGCCGAGGCCGAGAGGATGGAGCGCATGCTGCGATTTTTCTTCATACTGCACATGGACCACGGTGGCGGCAATCTCTCGACTTTCTCAGGTAAAGCCGTTGCCAGCGGTCGCGCCTCAATCTACGCTTCTATCGCCAGCGCGATGAACGCGTTGTCGGGACCTCTGCACGGACGCGCCAACCAGGCTTGCCTTGAGTTCGTCCAGAGGATAGGAACCTCGGACCCCGGTGAAATCGAATCCTTCGTGCGCTCGGAGTTGGCTGCCCGCCGACCAATCTACGGTTTCGGTCATGGCGTTCTTCGCGCCGAGGACCCACGGGCTAAACTCTTGATAGAACTCGGCGAGGAGATATGCCCCGACGACGAGAACTTCCGGACCGTCACTGCTCTTCGAGAGATTGTACCTCCAATCCTGAAGGAAATACCGAAAATCAGCAATCCTTACCCTAACGTCGATCTCGCCAGTGGCAGTTTGCTGAACTCGGTAGGCTTCCATAAGCCGGACTACTACACGACATTCTTCGGCTGGGCCCGAGTCGCTGGAATCTGCGCGCAGATATTGGATGAGCGAAATGCGCGTGAAGGTCGGGGCACACCGATTTACAGGCCCAAGTACATCCCGCGAAATCAGCCGCACCAACGACTTGAGTAATCAGTCGGTATCCCCTGCTCCACGATGCCCAATCAGTCTCGGACTTCCCCATGGCAGTCCGTTCTCAGCCTCCGCGGCCCACTTGTCTTCCGATCCTGCCCAGAACATACGGCGACCCTGCTCGGTAATCATCTCCCTCTTTCGATGACTCTCCAATTCGGGCCAAGTGGGAAGGGACTCTCCCGCTTCCTTGATCAGGTCACCTCGCTCCGAGTCCGTGGCAGCATCAAGGCGTCCACGCCACTCATCGTCGAGCGGTTGGCTGGCAGGTCTCATCCAGCGTGCATTGCCATCAGGTAGGGAGAAGACACCCGGATCCATATGATCAGAGATGAGCGATATTCCTGCTTCTAGCATCGAAGCCTCTAGTTCAAGCGGCGCGGGCCAAACATGCAGCCCCATACCTGCTCGAGCCCTGTTGAGCCGCTCGAGGCCTCCTCCACTGATTGCCATCGGTGTTCCGGGATGTGCAAAACGCTCCCATCCCTGCAGGTACTGGAGGGCCATTGCAATAGTACTCATCCCCTCTTCTCGATGCTCCTTGATCAGACCTGTGACCGTACTGAGCACAAAGCCCGGGGTTCCGACGAGTCGTTTGATCCGATAACTCCCCCAAGGTCTGAGATAGGGTGACAGACGAGTCACTGGAAATCCGAATCCGACCGACTTGGCGGCAGGTCCGATTCTCGGGCTAAAGCTGTACACCAGTGCCGACCTATCGGGCAGATCAAACGGGTCAAGACTATCCTCTAGGAGACTCATCATGGCACTCAGATGAGCATCGACGTCGTCTATCTGCGCTGCTGGATGCGGAACTTTGAACTCGATGTTCGCAGTCTTTCCGCCGGCCTGCCAGGCATCTGTAAATACTCCTTGAGAGAGTAATTCATCGAATGTCACGGTACCTAGGGAGCGTATTTCGCTGGTACTCATCCTCTCTATACTCCTCTCGATTTTGCTCCCCTCTCCTGGAACCAGCTCGTCGTGGTAGATCACGAACTCGCCGTCGCTGCTGAGGCGAAGATCGAATTCGATTCCGTCGGCGAACTGCATGCCATGCAGCAGTGCTGCGAGTGAATTCTCCTTAGGCTGGTTCCAGGTAGTCATGCAAACACTCCACGCGTGCGGTGTCCAGTCCAAGAATGCAATGATGGAATATGTACGCCACCTCCCCAATGCTCAAACCCTCAGACCTCCAGCGCCGCCTAGGTAGTACCATGTCAGACACAGTTGAATTAGACCTCGAATCAAATCCACAAGCAGTACGCGGGTATGCATTCTACGATTGGGCCAAGTCCTCTTTCGAGACCAGTGTTACCACCGCTGTCCTGCCAGCATGGTTCGCCTACATATTCCTGAAGGCGAACGGGCTGGAGGCCACCGTTCTCGGAGTATCAATGACCAGCGACGCAATCTGGTCATATTCGGTTTCAATCGCCGCGCTTTTCGTCGCCATACTGGCTCCATCCCTCGGCGTCATAGCCGACCGACGCGCCATCAAGATATGGTGGCTAAGGATTCTAACCTACCTCGGGGCCGGGTCGACGTTCTTGCTCGCCTTCGCTCCGATGTTCGGAGTGTCCCAACAGTGGGTCTGGCTGATTATAATGTTCCTGATGGCAAACGTCGGCTTGAACGGCGCTGGCGTGTTCTACAACGCGTTACTCCCTCATTTGGGAACCGACGACGAGATGGACGCCATTTCGAACAGGGCGTACGCCTACGGCTACCTCGGTGGTGGGCTGTTGCTCGCGGTCCATTTGGTCATGTTCCTTTCGATTACCGGAGACTGGGTAATTCCATTCATAATGGCTTCATCCGGAGTGTGGTGGCTGGGGTTCGCTAGCCTGACCTTCGCTTGGGTGCCCGAGCCGCCGATTGAGAATGAGATGGAAGTACTCGGAGTCGCTAACTCAGCGAGGTTTGCCTTCGGCGAACTGAAGAAGACTTTCGGCCAGGTCACTCACTTCCGCACGCTTTTCATCTACATGATCGCCTACTTCTTCTTCATAGACGGCATTAACAGCGTCTCAGCCCTAGCTGGAATCTATGGAGTAACCGTACTCGGCCTGACTACTGGAAATCTGATTGCCATTATCTTGATCATTCAGTTCGTGGCTGCACCATGTGCAATAGGTTTTACCAAACTCGCGAAAAGGACATCCACGCACTACGCGCTCTCCTTCTCTCTAGTCATGTGGGTTGTTGTCATCGTTGGCGCCTTGTCCTTCGCCCCCCTAGTTCTCGAGTCGCATGACGAGTATGATATCCAGTTCGACTGGGATGCGGACGGCGATGGGATTGCCGATGCCGAAGATGATGACATCGATGGTGATTGGTACTCCAATGCGGCGGAGGAAGAGGCAGGCACTGATTCGCTGGACCCTTCAAGCACGCCCAACCCCAATCCATCGATATGGTTGCAGCAACGTCTAGCTGGAAAGGGTCAGTATATCGTATCCGTCGGAGATGGCACCTACGAAAACGGCCTGTCTCAGAGCGCTGGGGAGCAGGCTTGGGGGTTTGAGTGGTCGGACGTCCTCCCCCTTCATTTCGTTGAGAATGAAGCCGGAGACACAATCTACGAGTTCGATAACCCTACCGGCCCATCTTCAGCAGTCTCAAACGACAGCAGAATATCTGATTTCACCGCTACCTTCGGCGATGGCAGCCGCTTGAGTATGAGTGTCCAAGGAGGGAGTTTGGGCGGCACCGTTGCACTGGGCGATGATCACCCTACAAGTTTAGGCGATGGCCCTCTGGATTTCGTTTCAGAAGCCGTTCGTGACAAACTCTGGGACCCCCTTGGATTCGGTGTTTTCATGCAGTTCCTGCTACTGGGATGCATGGCAGGGGCTCTGCTGGGTGGCTCACAGGGACTGGCGCGCAGCATATTCGGGCAGATGGTGCCTGAGACTCGCAGCGCTGAGTTCTTCGGCTTCTTCGGTTTCTTCGGCAGAGTGGCAGCAATCATAGGACCGCTCCTGTATGGTACTCTCACGGTGATGTATGACAGCAGAGTCGGGATAGCCAGCATCTGCGTCCTGATTATCATCGGCTCGGTTATGATGAAGTGGGTCGATGTTGAAGACGGTCGCCGTGCGGCAATGGAAGAGGATGCCCGTAATCGCGGTATCAGCCTCGATTAGTCAGGCGATCGACAACCAGAGAGATCTCTAGTAAGATCAGCATAGGGCCGCCGACGAGGAAGAGCGAGAGCGGATCAGGAGGGGAGAGCATTGCTCCGACGAGCATTGCTGAGAACCACAGAATCTCCCTGTTGTCAGTGATGCTTGAGCGCTCAATCACGTCGTATCGAAGCAGCAGTAGAACTGCTAGCGGCACTTGGAATCCGACCACGGAGGCGAAGTACAAACCAACAATGAATCCTATCCATGATTGTAGCTGCCAGGTCGACTCGAGCCCCGCAGCAGCAGCGTCCTCGGACAGGTACTCAAGAAGCATCGGCACCAGTATCTCGTGCGCATACATTCCTCCTCCGGCACCGAGTCCAAGAGCGCAAGCAAGAACAAAGAGCAGTCCACCTAGCCCTCCTCCCGTGGGGACGAATTTCCTGCGGTAGGCATCAGATAGGATTTTGCGACCGTTCCATCCCATGTCGCAGAGAACCGTTAGGACTACGAGTGCAATGCCGAGATTTGCTGCAATCCTGAGTCTCAACAGTACAACCTCCATCGGTTGCAAAATGATTACCTGCACGCCGTCAGGCAGGTATCCATCGGCCTGTAGGAGCCACTCTATGGCATCACCAGCGGCAGGGTAGCCACCGATGAGTCCGATTATGAATACTGCCACGAGCAGATACAGCCTGCTAGTCATATGCTCAATGAGTCCTCGAACGGCGGCGCGAGGTAGTACATCGGCTGAGCCCTCGGCCATGCTGTGGGTAGGCGTCCTGTTCCTGAATACATCGCAACGCAGACTAGTCCCGCGGATTCATTTTCGCGTGATGATTGTCAGTAGATCGTCGTCCTTGAGGACATGGTCCAATCCGACTCTCTGCCAGTCGAACTTTGCACTCGGACCCTTGACTCTGGCGTACCGGAACTTGCGGACAAAATCACGGTGCAACTTGGCGCAGATTTCGCGAACCGTTGAGGTGTCCTTGACTATCAGAGGCTCGATTAGGTCCGCCTCTTGGCCTTGCGGCTTGAGGTATATCGACATGAAGTGTAAATTGTCGAAGATGAAGTCCTTCATCTGGTCGATTCCCTCACCAGTCTTTGCCGAGACCTCTAGAACCGGCCATCCCTCCGGCAACACCGATCTAGATCGTTCAAGGTCCTTCTTGGTAGCTAGATCAATCTTGTTGAGGACCACGACTGCGCGACTGTAGACACGACTCCCAGCCAATGTGTCGACGATGTGATCGTCGGTTACATCGGTGCGCAGAGTAACCGTTGCAGAGACGATTCCGAAGCTGCGGACTATCTCCCGAATCTCTTGCTCGGTCAGATTGGTCTGCTCAAGAGTCGACCGCACGACTATCCCTCCCCGCTCCGTCCTCGTGATGAAGACCTGTGGCGGCTGTTGGTTGAGCCTCATTCCTGAATTCCATAGTTCTTGGTCCAGTATCTCGAAGTGCGACTCCTGGAAAGGATCCATTACGTACAGTACCATGTCTGTGCTGCGAATCACATTGAGGATCTCGCGCCCCCTGCCTTTCCCTTCAGACGCTCCCTTGATTAGTCCAGGCAGATCGAGAATCTGGATCTTAGCCCCCCGGTGCTCCATCAATCCAGGGATGCAGGTCAGTGTGGTGAATGCAAAGTCTCCGATATTCGATTCTGCATCTGTCAACTGGGAGATTAGACTTGACTTACCGACGCTCGGGAAGCCGACCAGTGCGACCGACGCGTCGCCTGATTTCTTAACCTCGAAACCTGGCCCGCCACCACTAGCCTTGGCATGCGCTTGGGCTTTCTCTTTGCGGGCTCTGAGAGCGGCGATTTTTGCCTTGAGCTTGCCAATGTGGCCTTGAGTAGCCTTGTTGTACTTGGTCTTGCTAATCTCCTCTTCGAGGGACTTAATCTGTTCCTCTATAGTGGCCAGTACAATCCCTCCAGCGCCCATTCAGACGCCACTCACGCCCCGCCCGGGGTTCTTGAATCCGGTGGCGCTTCAGTGCTCGCCGTAGGCGAGCGAGGGTTCTTTGCGTACCACCGAGTGGTATGTATGAGGCGAGTACTTTGGCTGATGTCATTCTCCTTCTAGTCGATCGGGAGGGCTTCGATAGCCTATGTTCGAAGCCTCTCGGTGAACTGCTACATGGCATGAAAGACCATGCCCTCAGGGCGCTACGACCAGAACTGGATGCGCGCTTCCACAGGAGCTTCGATGTCGATATCGAGGGAGATGTGATGGAGTGGTCGGATACAAAGGACAATCTGGACCTTTCCAAGCCACTCGCTGAGCAGGGATTGGATCCAAAATCGTCCTGCGAACTGGCACTAGCACTAGCACGCTGGTGCTCGTTCGGAGAGTGGAGTTGCTGGGATGCCAGACTGTTTCTGTACGTCGAACCGCTTCTTGGCAGAAATCTATCCGGTGAGGAGTTTTTGCAGCAGCAGGTCTGGTCAGAGTTCTCTGATTCTCTATCTAGAATCGATAGGGTATCTTACTCGGAGTCAGTGGTGCTTGACTGGATGTCACGCCGACAGGGCTTCGGCGAGACGATGGAGCCTTCTGAGGATCCTCGTATACTGCCCACCATGGAGTCCCACCGCAGTGCCAGCGAATCGCTGTTTGACTTTCTTTACAGGGTACGCAGTGAGGGGCTGTCGATGCTAATCGGCAGAGAGTTCCTAGAGCCGGAACTTTGGAATCTTGACTCTCAGAGTCTGGGCGAGGCGATGGAGGTGGCAGCATGACTAATCTTCCCCTGCACCCGGAGCCACCGGTATCGCCGCCAGATTCTGGCCTAGTAGTCTTAGGACGGTTTCAGCCGTTTCACCACGGTCATGCACTGTTGATCAAGGCCGCCGAGGAGTGGCGCGACCTCAATGCTTCGGAGATGTCACTTATCATCGCGATAGGATCTTCTAACAGACCAGAGTCAATGGAAAACCCGTGGAGTTCAGCAGAGAGAATTGCAATGCTCAATGTCTGGTTGGAGGCAGAGAGTATTGAGGATGTTAGCATAGTCTCGGTTCCGGATATCGAGGATCCACCTAACTGGGTAGTTCACGCTGAAATGTATCACGGAGCAGCCGGCGTCTTCTTCACCAGCGACATCCCTTCAGCAGAGCTCTACGAGAATGCTGGTTGGCCTGTCGTAATGACGTCACTAGAGCAGCGAGACAGCTTCGAGGGGTGGCGAGTCAGGGAGACAGCGAGGATGATGTCAACCGTGGGTGATGAGGAAGCAGTGCGCAGTGTCCTTTCTCACTCCGTCCCGCCAGTGGTTGTCGACCATCTCATTAGCTGCAACGCATTGAGGCGCCTCGCCTTCCTCGGCGAAGGCGGTGAACCAGTCGGCTGATTACCAGACGCCTTCAAAGGTACACGAGTCGTTGCATGTGTCGATGATAATCCCTGAGTCAAGATACTCAAAGGCCATGTTGTAGGCCTCAGGAACCCCTAAAATCTGTCCATGGGCATTAGAGTGGTAGTCCAATGAGCCAGCTTGATTGCCGATTGGGACCTCGGGGAACCCACCATCGAAGTACACGACCCCCGATCCCTCGATTTGACCGCTTTCCAACTGTACTCCCCAAGGGTGCCAAGGAGAGGATTGTAGGTTTGAGATTCCCGCTGTCCTAACAGCCCTGTCGCAACTCAAAGTCGATACTTGAAAGTCATTCATCGAGGTGATGTAGAGCATTTGGAACGGTTGAATCAATCCCTCGAGACCATTCTCGTGGTATGGTAAGAAAGTCTCAGCATCTAGGGAATCCCATACTGATTGTAGTGCGGCTATCATGATCCCCCTATCGTTCCTAGAAGGGTATGCTATGCTCTCGGCAAAGAGCATCTCGAAGGTGATGTAGTGAGTTGACCTCTCTATCTGCTGGGAGAAAGATGAGCCGCCGACCCAAAGTACCCCACGATCCACTTCGGGAACCATGCTCATCAGAGCGGGCCCACGCAGACCTCCAAACGAGATTCCCCAATAATCAACATTTGATCCATCTACTAAATTGATGTCTTCGTGGATGAACTCTTGAAGGTCAGCACACACACCAGTAAATGTTCTGATCATGGCTAGGTTGTTGACGATAGACTGCATGTGACGCTCGTGTTGGTGCTGGAAGTACTCGACATTGATCAGCGAGTAGGTCAGAGCATCGAAATCGCCATCAGCGCTCCACCCCTTCCAATCAGTCGCTATCATTACCCTCCCAGTAAGATTGGCGAATTCCCGACTTCCAGTAGCCATCCCATCACCGTCGCCCATGAATCCATGACCTAGGACCGTTATGAGTCCCGAACGCCCCTCATCAGCAAGAACCTGTGGGATGAGGATAGTGAAGACCACTTCTCTGAAATCGATAAACTCAGGGGCACCGCTTGAATCCCTCCGCATTGCTGCAGGGGGGTAGTCTGACTCCATGTATTGAGGAGTACTGAATGTCCCTCGGATAAGTCGGAAAGTGGAGTTGTCCTCACCGTATCCTTCGACGACCTCGGTGATGTTACAACCTACTCCATCGTCTCCAAGCCTCTGAGATGCATCATCGCGCATGGAGACCATATCTTGCAGGATGGAAGCCGTTGAAGCGGTATGGAAGAACCACGCAGCCTGTAGACTCGTCCTTTCTGCACCCGCGTCGCCTAGGGCGTCAAACAGTCCTTCGTACTGGTCTCGCTGCGACTCAATTTGCGGTGAGTCGGTAGTCAAGCCGTCCCTGAGTGCGACGAAAGCATCGGAACCCTCAATCGAATTGCCCTCCAAATCCACTAGATTTCGGTACGCAACACCATAGGATGCATCGTGGTCAAGACCGCGAACCGGCCGGATATAAACGAAGGTCGGTTCATCATCTTGGCTCCTCATGTCGATTTCGACCCAGTGCGGTAGGAGTTCTCCCGTATCGAGATTCATCAGCAAAGTACCGTGCGCTGGGTCGAGGGAGTCTCCGATATTGTACTGGCCCGCCATACCGGAAACGTCCGGAGTAGAATCGAATGTGGTGAATATCTGAGTAGAGGGACTGTAGCCGTCCAATCTGTTGATCATGTGGAACTCATTAGTTGCCCCTGAACCGGAATCGGGAATCGCTTCACCCGGTATATGCAACCTGTAACCCGTTGCCATAGTTTCGTCATCTACAAGGAAAGCAGGTGCCGGAAAGGGAAGCATGCAGTGGTGCGGATTGATATCATCACAGAATTCTGACTGCGAGGCCAGTCTCACATCGGGCTCCGGTTCCGATTCGGGGTAGACGCAGGATCTGTCGGACACAGTCGCATCTGGGTTGTAGTTCTCTGCAGACTGGTCCATACAACCTGCAATTTCCTCAGGCTCCTGCTCAGTCTCTCCTCCAGTGCAGCCGGACAGCAGCATGGAAATTACAAGTAAAATCGCTATTCTAGTCTTGGAGTCACCATTCATCTTGTCTTGTGAGACTCTGAGTAGTTATGAAATGTCGTTAGGATGTTAACATCCTGTGGAAGTGATGAACACCCGTTTCTTTTGTTGGAGAATATCGTCCCCTATCGTAAGCCCCTGCCGCCACTCCTCTCTGTGTGGCCTCGACGATTCCCTGGTCCTCGCCTTCTACCTTGTCAAGGTCCCCTCCTGCTCCCATTCCGAGCTTTGAGGGATCCCATACGAAGCCGTGGTAGGCTATTCTGGTGCGGTTTATTGAGAGGGGGGTGATGATATTGACAGACAGCCCCCATGGGTAGAAGTTCAGCATCACACCAGGATAGAGCCAGTAGTAGTAGGCTGCAATTCGCTGCCCATGGTCGGGCGATGAATCGGGCAGCTCGAAGCATAACTCGTTATTGCGGGCGATACCAATCTGCAGAACACCTCCTTCGAAAAGCTCAGTCCGGTATGAGTCATAGTCGAGCTCCTCATGCAAATCACCGTGGACGTAAGGAATGTGAAATCCTTCGAGGTAGTTGTCAACATAGAGCGCCCAATTCGCATCGATGTCGTACGAGCGGTGGCGCGAAGGGTCATGCTGGAATGACTCAATGGGCATCCATCCAATCCGCGACTCCAGTTCTTCAAGACAATCTTCGAAGCGGCGCGGTTTGGTACCGGCGAAGAGAAGCCCCTTCCAGCGCTTCAAGGCGAAAGCAGAGAGATTGTCTGAAGGGCTGGGAAAATCCTCCACCTCATCGAACTCCGGCATGTTTCGGAAGCAGCCGTCTAGGCCGAATGTGCGGCCGTGGTAACCACAGCGAAGAGTCGAGGCACTGCACGCCTCAGTGGCCACCAGCATCCCGCGGTGAGTACAGACGTTGGAAAGACACCTGATTGCATCATCACGGGCGAGCAGCATCGGTTCGCCCACAAGACTCTCCATGTGTTCGAGAGGGAGCACGTTGTGCTTATCCAATTGACTCTCGTGAGCAGCGAAGTGCCAGCACTCTGCGAATCCACTTACTATCTCTGAGAAAACTTCCTCATCGGCGTAGTAACGCGAGGGAAGCGTCCTCGCCTTCCTGATATCGGGGTCGATCACTCCACTGTCTAGCATCACTCACCCTCGGCCACTATCACTCTAGCAGCGCGGAGGACGCGGTCATGGTACATGTAACCAACCTCGATAACTTCGATGACGCTACCTGGCTCGCTGCTCTCTGGGGTTGGAACTGTTGCAATCGCCTCCATCATCGTGGGGTCGAATGTAGATTCGACCTCTATTTGGCTCACTCCCTCGGCCTCCAGAGCCGCCTTGGCTCCCTCGAGAGTGAGTCTGACCCCTTCGCTGAGGGCATCCGAATCATCTCCGTTAGCAGCTTCTAGGGCCTTCTCGAGACTGTCAACAAGAGGCAGCATTCTCAGCGCCATTGACATCCCCCCGTAACGCAATGCCTCAGAACGCTCCCTTGCGGCCCTCTGCCTCACATTGACCATTTCTGCGGCGGAGTACTGGAGTTCTTTCTCGAGTTCTGTTACTCTGGCCCCCAGGTCCTCAATCGGGTCGGACTCCTCGTCCTGCTCGACAGCCTCGTCGCCAGCGTCGTCTGTCACGCTGTCGCGTCCTGTGGCCCATTCAATAATCCAATGGTATTCTATTCAGCGTAGAAGTACTCGCCTTTTGCCTTCTGTTCTCGGTCCTTGACACTCCCAGGTTTGTTAATCCGGGGCCTGTGAGAGTCATGGTCACGACGGAATGTGACGTCCACGTCAGACAAGAAGCGATTCATCCCCTTGCGTAGACTGAGCGGGCCCACGGCGTTGCCGTTGCTGCCGCCCTCACCATCGAAAACCAGAAGAGAGTCACTGACGATGTCGATGAAGTAGATATCATGGTCGATTACCATAGCGGCCTTCTCGTTGCTCTCCATGGTTCTGCGGATAGCCTTGGCTGTCTCCATCCTAGCGTTGGCATCTAGGTGCGCGCTCGGCTCGTCGAGTAAGTATATGTCCGCCTCCTTACCGAGGCAGATGGTGATGCTTACTGCCTGGAGTTCACCGCCGGAGAGTTTCTTGGCCTGTAACTCCAGCATCTTGTCGACCTGTAGAGTTCGAACTACCTGTGTGTGGAACTCCCCAGTGCGCCACTTGTTGCCTAGTTCGGTGTCGAGCCAGTCTTGAACAGTCCCGTCGAAGTCGGCGCTGACGTGCTGGGGCTTGTAGGATACCTTGGCATCCATCGTGCACCATCCTTCGTCAGGGTCCATCTCTCCAGCGATGATTCTGACCATCGTGGTTTTCCCGGTGGCGTTGGGGCCTACAACCCCTACCACCTCGGCTGACTTGACCTCGCCATCGCCGGTCTTGAGGTAAAAATCGCCAAGCGTCTTCTCGATACCGCCCCATTTAAGGATCGGCGCGCCGACTCCCTCCCCCCTAGTACGGCCACGTAGGAACTGTATCGGCTTCTCACGAATCCTGATGTTCTCTTCAGGAAGGAAACCGTCTAGGTAGGCGTTGATTGCAGTGCGCGTTGAGCGGGGGGGAGTGAAGATTCCGTAAGCTGCGCGCTCACCGTAAACCACGTGTAGCAGGTCACACAGCACGTCGAGAATAGCTAGGTCGTGCTCGACGACTAGGACGCGCTTGCCGCGCTCGGCTAGATTCTGAATAATTCTAACCATCCTTATCCTCTCGTGGATGTCGAGGTACGAGGACGGTTCATCAAAGAAGTAGACATCAGCCTCCTTGAGAAGCGTGGCGCATAGTGCCACGCGTTGTAGCTCCCCTCCTGACAGAGCGTCGAGCTTACGGTCGAGCACGTGATTAATCGCTAGTAGAGAGGTGTATTCGACCAGCTCTCCGCGGTCATCCACCTTCTCGAGTAGCTCGCGCACATCACCTTCGAAAATCTTTGGTAGTTTGTCGATGTACTGTGGCTTGACAGCGACCGTCACCCCCTCTTCAGCGACCATTCCAAGGTAATCGCGCAATTCTCCGCGTGGAAACGATTCGAGAATCTCGGACCAGTCTCGAGAGTTCACAGTCCAGTCTCCTAGATTGGGTTGGATGGTTCCGGCGAGTAGGTTTACTGCGGTTGATTTCCCCATCCCGTTGGGGCCTAGAATTCCTACCACCTGCTCCTCGCGGGGAGCGGGCAACCTGAACAGACGGAAACCGTTCTCACCGTAGCGATGTGTCATCTCGCCGTCGAGTTCTTCGGGTAGATTGGTGATAATGAGAGCGTCGAATGGGCACTTGACGACGCAGATGCCGCAACCTATGCACAGAGCCTCCGAGACCAGCGGCTTGCCGTTGGAGTCATCAAGGACAATGCATTCGATGCCGTTGCGCACAGGTGGGCAGAATGCCCAGCATTCGGCGTTGCACTTCTTTGGTTGGCAACGATCTTCCAGTAGAACTGCTACCCTCATGTTGCTTTCCCCGTTGCGAATCGCTCAATACTTCTTCTGTGTGGCTTGCCATAGGCAGCCGCTTCTCCTCAGAGTACGAGGAAGCGGTAGCGTACGTACACGTACGCGGCTAAGACCATCTTCTCGGTCTTGCTGAGTTGGATTCTTTCGGTGAAGACATCGCCATCCTTCTTCTGAATCTTCTTGAGGATGGACTGGTAGAATGTCGCCATTGCAGCCGGGGAATAGCGAGACGATCTGTCAAGCATAGGAAATAGTTTGAACGCCTTTTCGCGGTACCCGTCGCACCTCTCGATGTACTCATCTACGAAGGGCTTCCATCCGGGGTGCTTGAGTAGCTCCTTACCACTCTTCACATCATCTTCGGTGATGCCGAAGCGGGCAAGGTCGTCGAGAGGCAGGTAGATTCTGTCACGCTCGGCATCCTCGGCGACGTCACGCAGGATGTTGGTAAGTTGCATGAAGACCCCCCATGACTCAGCATACTCACGGGCCCTCTGGTCGTCGTAGCCGTAGATCTCGATGCACACGAGACCGACAGTAGAGGCGACCCGGTAGCAATATGAGTAGAGGTCCTCGAAGGTCTGGTAGCGGTTGCGATGGAAGTCGTCTTCCATCCCACTGACCATGTCATCCAGCAACTGCCGAGGGATTCCAAAGGTCTCGACGGTGTCTTTCACCGCCATAAAAAT
>DAGM01000005.1:0-2443 GCA_002495735.1 Euryarchaeota archaeon UBA54 | reverse complement strand
GACATCTTGTCGTTGTAGGCCGATCTGTCTACGACTGGCCTGCCCGGACTGAGCAGTTCGATCTTGGACCTGTAGTCAACCGACTCAGGCTCGTCCGATGAGCCGCCTGGGAATACATCCACGTAGTCTCCGTCGGCGATGTCGTCAGCGCGTCGACAGAACGCGTAGTAGGCCATTATGGCCCGCCGCTCAAGATTTGGCAGGTACTTGAACGAGTGGTAAAAGTTGCCCGCCTCTCTCCTAGTGAGTTCTTCGCAGTAGTCGTAAGCAGTCTCCGTCATCTCGTCAGGAACATCCGGTTCGGTCCATATTGCCGCGTCGATGTGTCTGAATGGATTGACTAACTCGCCACGAGATCCGATGACCCCCATGAAGATGGCCCCCTCCCTCACTGCCTCAAGGGCGGTGATGCTGATTGCACGGGCTGCCTCCTTGGTCAGGCTGACAGCCGAACGCACCCTCTCGATACCTCTTGCTGGCTCGTCGGCCTCGTACAGGGATATGCTCTGCCCGGCGCCGTATTCGGCTGTTGTGACCGAATCTGAATCCTGACGCTGAGTCATGCTATTCCCGAGTCGAGCGACCGCAGCCTGCCTTTGAACCTCTCCCTCGTGCGCGCGGACCACGCGTCATGCGGCCCTCAGGGCCGCAGTGAAACGTTTTCCTCAACCGCCTCAGGCATCGCGATACTCGTTGAGTAACGTCTTGCTACTCTTGGCAAAGGGAATTGCAAAAGCAACCCTCTTCAGAAGTGCTTTGATATCAGATCTGGTAATCTTGATTCTGCTGCTCTCATCAAGCACGTTACTTCTTCTCAGGAGTTTCAGGGTACGCTGCCCGATAAGTACGGGCAGCATGCAGGACCCACGAAGTCGAAACTGGCTGTGCGGAAGCATTCCGATGTAACTCACAGCTGCATCGAGATGGGACTCAGCTACGTCGATGTAAGAGTCGAATAGCGGCCTGAAACGCTCCATGTTGCCCTTATCTAGAAGATCGTAAGAATCCAAGCCGTGAGCCGATAGTGAACTGCTTGGGATGTAACAGCGTCCCATTCGTAAGTCTACAGGGATGTCTCGTAGGATGTTAATCAGCTGCAGGGCCTTGCCGAAGCGAACGCCCTTCTCGAAAAGATCCGCCTCAGTCTCGGCATCAGCATCGAACAGATGGTCTAGAGCCATCCTAGTCCAGAACTCCCCTACGCTACCCGCGACCCTGTATGCGTAGTCGTCCAGTTCAGTATCCTCTGACAGGGAGACCACCTTTCCCTCTGTTGCACCGAAGAAACGTTGCAGGTCGAGGCTCTGCCCTCCTACGATAACATCGAGACAGCGGCGGATATGGAGCTGGTCGGAGTCAGAGAGTCGGCCGATGCACGCCACCGTGGCTGGCATGCTCTCCAGCAACTTCCTCTCGGAATCGATTCTCTGTAGGCGAGCGAGCTCCGAGAGGTCGGGCAGCAAGTCTGAGCGGCCCTGCGCGTACTCATTGTACTGTTCCAGTGCTACGAACCTACTCTCGGCAGATCCTCTCTCTGAGTCTGCTATGGTGTCGGAGGTCCGGGCCAGAAGGTAGAGCAGACCGACTTGTGAGCGGACGCCTGAAGGCAACTCCTTGAGACTGAGATAGAAGGAGCGCGAGGTGCCCTCTAGTATTGCATCCAGCTCCGTGTCCAGTAGGTCTGCCATGACAATCCCTTGGTTTAACTCAGTCAGCCCCACATCTAAGACTCTCGCAGTCCTGCTTCGATAAGCACCCTGAGTAGAACCTCTCCGATGGCTGACGGGTCTCTGGCGACGTGGATGCCGGCGGCTTCGAATGCAGCGAACTTCTCCTCAGCGGTTCCCTTACCGCCTGAGATGATGGCCCCAGCGTGCCCCATTCTCTTGCCTGGAGGCGCAGTGGCACCGGCGACGAAGCCTACGATAGGCTTGCTGAAGTTTTCCGCAGCCCATGCGGCCGCATCTTCCTCGGCGGTGCCTCCAATCTCACCAATCAGAACCACTGCCTCGGTATCCGAATCCTCTTCGAAGGCGGCTAGACAGTCAATGAAACCGGTCCCGCTGACCGGATCGCCACCGATGCCGATGCAAGTGGTCTGCCCCTCGCCTATGCTCATTGTCTGAGCCACTGCCTCGTAGGTCAACGTGCCCGACTTGGAGATGATTCCTATCCTGCCCTTGGCGTGGATGTACCCTGGCATGATGCCGACCTTGCAACCGCCTTGATCCCCGGGTGTGATTATTCCTGGGCAGTTTGGGCCAATCAGCCGAACTCCTGGTTTGTCGGCGATGTGGCCAATCGAGCGCACCATATCTAGAGTTGGAATGCCCTCTGTGATACACACAATCATACCGCCATCGTTGAGTTCATGGAAGGCTTCGGCGGCTTCGATAATGGCCGAGGCGGCGAATCTGGCTGGCACGTAAATCACGCTGACGTC
>DAGM01000035.1 GCA_002495735.1 Euryarchaeota archaeon UBA54 | reverse complement strand
GCGCAGAATCAGCAATGTAGCGGTCACTGCGACGATTGCGGCGACGAGTATGATCATCGGGAGAATGCTCTTGACGTGACGCTCCGCGTCTGCTGGATAGTAGTCGGCCTCGTCGGACCAACCGTCGCCATCGGTGTCGATGCAGCCTAGTCGGTCCTCGGTCGAGGCTCCAGCCACTCCGGGGCAGTCGTCGGAGAGGTCGGTCCCCGGTTGGTCGGCGTAACCATCTCCGTCATCATCAGACCACAGCAGTTTGTCGTTCGGATAGGGATCGCTGGCCTCAGACCAGCCGTCACCGTCACTGTCCAGGCAACCCAGACTGTCCAGGGTTGAGTTGCCCCAGACGTCGGGGCAGCCGTCGGGGGCGGTCGCGGGGGTGGGGTTGTCACCGTACCCGTCGGAGTCGCCATCGGCCCACTGGGTGTTGTCGAACACGAATGTGTCACCATCGTCGGACCAGCCGTCATCGTCCGTGTCAGGGCACCCGAGGCGGTCCTCTGTGCTGGTGCCATGGGTCACCGGGCAGACGTCGGCCATTTTGGCGGGTGCGGGATTGTCACCGAATCCGTCCAAATCTGAGTCCCGCCACTGCGAGTCGTCACTGGGAAATGCATCGGCTCCTTCATCCACGGTCCATGCGTCCGCCGGGTCGGAATAACCGTCCTCGTCAGCATCGGGACAGCCGAGACGGTCGATGGCCGAGTAGCCCTCTTGCAAGGGACAGAGATCACCGTCTGTGCCGTCAGCATTGTCGCCGTAGCCATCCTCGTCGGTGTCACGCCACTGCGACACATCCAGAGGATACTCGTCCTCGGTGTCCGCCCAACCGTCGCCATCGGTGTCGATGCAGCCTAGCAGACTCCAAATCGAGGTCCCGGCCACTTCGGGACAGTCGTCGGAGAGTACGGTCCCCGATTGGTCGGCGTAACCATCCCCGTCATCATCCGACCACAGCAGTTTGTCGTTCGGATAGGAGTCGCTGGCCTCAGACCAGCCGTCACCGTCACTGTCCAGGCAACCCAGACTGTCCAGGGTCGAGTTGCCCCAGACACCGGGGCAATCGTCGGGGGCGCTGGCGGGTGCGGGGTTGTCACCGTACCCGTCGGAGTCGCCATCGGCCCACTGGGTGATGTCGAACACGAATGCGTCACCATCGTCGGACCACCCGTCATCGTCCGTGTCAGGGCACCCGAGGCGGTCCTCTGTGCTGGTGCCATGGGTCATTGGGCAGTCGTCGAGGCTGTCGCGGATGCCATCGAGGTCGGCGTCGGGAAAAGGGTCGATTCTGATGACACGGTTCAATCCCGCATCGACGTACCAGAGCTTGTCGCCAGGTCCTACCTCAAGGCCCATGATTGAGTTGGCGTTAGTATCGACCGTCTGCATATGAGTGGCGCTCTTGCCGTCATTTGCAAGCTCGTAGGCACCAATCTTCCCGTTACCGTTTTGCGATACGAAGAGCGTGTCACCATGCAGGGCGATGCCGGAAGGAGAGGAAAGGCTTGAGGCGAGGACACCCCATTCCACGTCGGTAATCTCGCTGTACTCTGCCAGCTCCGAGTCCTTCTGCGTGCTCGAACCCATGATGTCCGTCGTCGTGGTGGTGGGGTCGTCGGTGTTGACCCAGAGAATCCGGCCAGCCCCGGTGTCGGCGATGTAGAGGATTCCATTCGCCTTGTCGAGTACCATGTGGCCCGGGACGCCTGCGCTGCGTGTGGGAGTAATCTCGGTGTAGCGTCGAACGACACCGTCTTCATGGTCTTCTCCGCCGGTATCGTGGTCGTCGTGGAAGTCGTAATACACCAATTCACCGTAGTAGCCGTCGTTGTACCAGTAGGCATTGCCCGAATCATGGGCGATGCCCACCCCGTTCGGACTCTCGTGCAGCATGTCGAGGTGGCTACCCAAGGGCCCGCCTGGTTGCTGATTCTCCATGGCGAAGTGGGAGAGTGAAGAAGGCCAGAGTGCTGGCCCCATGAAATTGTTCGGCGGTTGCTGGCCGTTGTACGTGTTGCGGGTTTCTTGGGCCGAGGCGAAGATGTAGTCGAACTCGGAATGGTCTTGTCCGAAGGCGATCGCGCTGACCTCCTCCATGAAGTGGTTGCCGTATACGTCCTGCCTATTCTCGCTAGACTGGTTTGCTAGGCCTGCACTGTGTATGATGGTGATGCTGTCGGTGGCGCGATTTACGACCCAGAGCTCGTTTTGCCGGGACGAACTTGGGTGGAATTCGAGGTCGCGTGGGACGTTGAGGTCGTCACCATCTGTGGCGATGACGATTTCGTTGAAGCCGGGACCGAATTGCTCGACGTAGGCATGTGACGAGCGTGCGTTACCTTCTGCGACGGCAGTGGGTGACCCAGCGAGGAAGGCGCTCGTCAGGAACATCGTCAGAATTAGCATCGATGTTCGGGTCCTACTTCTGGCCGAGGAAGTCATGCATCGGGCGAACAACCCATCCTATTTTGTGCCTCTGCCCGCATGTTAGGAGGCTGTCGCTCAGAAAAGTCGCTGAATTGGTTCTTAGGTACTAGAGGCCCTAGCGAGCCCATGAGAGTCCGGAGGCTCGCGATGCTGCTGTCGGGTCTGCTTCCGCACCCATGCGACTCCGTCGAGCTCGAGCAGTACACTACCGACGGCAACCTAGCGGCTCGCTGGCTCACCGATATCTCCGCGTTTGACGACCTCACTGAGGGCTGCACCGTGGCAGACCTCGGTGCAGGAAACGGAGTCCTCGGACTGGGTGCCTTGGTGTTGGGTGCTGGAAGGGCGATACTAGTTGAGACCGACCAAGCGGCATGTGATGTCGCGAAATCAAACGCCGAGTCGATGGGGTTCACTGAATCAGTGGAAGTAATCCGAACCACGCTCGGCTCGGGCCCGATTAATCTCACCCCTGCGGACGTGGTAATCTGCAACCCGCCGTGGGGTAGGCAAACGCCTAGGGCCGATCGCCCCTTTCTTGAGGCCATAATCGCGTCAGAGGCTCCGGCCCATCTGCTACACAGTGCTGAGGCCACTCATATTCAACCTCTGTTCGAGAATGCAGGTTGGTCGGCCGAGAGGTACGGCGAGGCCGACTTTGCACTTCCTGCGTCTTACTCTCATCACGCCCGGCAGAGAGGAAGGACAAGAGCAGCATTCTGGCGCCTCACACTCCCCTGAGCCTACGGCTCATTCATGCCGGACCGTTCTTAGGGGGTTGGCCGGTCGGCGAGCCGATGACCGCTGCAGCAGGAGACTTCGTTACCCCAGGGTCCTCAGTCATAGTTCCAGACGGAGTAGAGGCAGGAGATGGAATCCACAGTGATGCCTCGAGCACTATGGCGGTAGTCACTGGAACGCTTGTCCAGAGTAACGGCACAATGTCGGTTGACCCTTCACGGCCTTCGGTGAACTCGCCTCAGATTGGGGACGTCATCATCGCCGAGGTGAACCGACTCAACCCCAAGACAGCCGAAGTACGCCTGCTCCATATTGAGGGCAAGGATGGCGGCCACAGAACCGTCCCTGCCGAGGAACTGTTCGCAGACATCTTCGTCACCAACTTCGTAGATCGCTTCCTGCCCTCTGCAGGGGATGCGATGCGCAAGAGGGACATCGTCCGCGCGCGCATAGTCGAACTAGACCCCATGCTCAAGGCCACAACTCGCGACAACCCCGAACTTGGTGTCCTGCACGCTCTGTGCCCACAGTGCGGAGAGGATCTAGAGGCGAGCAGCAAGACCCCCGACTTCAACGTCGCATGCCCTCGCTGCGACTACACAGGCTACAGGGTCTTGTCCAACGGCTTTGGCCACGGCCACGTCCTCGGAGATGACATACAATCCCTGAATCGCCCCGGGGCCCGATGGTCATCGGAGGCCGAGCCAATGCTCGGTCACGATGGCGCTCGCCCTTACATCTCACCCGTTGCAGACTACCGTCGTGGCATGTCACACGAGATGCCCGATTCCGTCCGCCGCCAGAAGGCAGCTCAGTCACGAGGCGGAGGCGGAGGAGGAAGAGGAGGGCCTAGGCGTGAGATGCACCCGACTACGTGTACTCTATGTGGAACCAAGACACAAGTGCCATTCAAGCCCACTCCGGGCAAGCCGATCCGCTGCAGGGACTGCATGGACAAGGTCAAGGATGGCAAGGCCTCGAAGGACGAGCTCGCCAAGGAGCGTGGGGTACTGAACGCGGCACGCGCTGGGGCCGAAGGGTCAATGGGACTCAAGCTGTTCATCGGAGGCGTCTCCTACGACGCCACTGAGGATGATCTCCGCGAGGCCTTCTCCGCACACGGCGAACTCAAGGAGGTCCACATCGCCACAGACAAAGAGACCGGTCGCTCAAAGGGCTTCGCCTTCATCACTTTCCCAAACAAAAAAGACGGTCTCGCAGCAATCAAGGCACTTCATGAGAGCAAGATTCACGGTCGCAAAATCAGTGTCCAAGAGTCGAACCCAGGCGGCCGTGATCGCAAGCGCCGTCCCCGCCGAAACTAGCGAAGCCGTGAATACCCGGAAACCGACCGTCCCAACGGGGCTGCGATGGAAGGATGGCTTGTTCTTGATGGCTATGAGGATGAGCCCGCCGCATTTGGAGTCCCTAACTACCTCGGGTTCCACATCCGCTACATCTGCGGGGTGCTCGAATCTCGGGGTGTGTCGTACACATACATGACCATCGACCAGTGGAGGATGCACCAGAAGACACGGCTGGACGACCCTAGTGAGAGGGCGGCACTGCGCAGGGAGCTGTCAGAGTTGGATGGCACTGTCATTCTAGCAGGTGCCGTGGTTCCAGGTAAGTACGTCAGAGGGACTCCAATCAGTCGCCGCGAGATGGACAATCTGCTCTCAATTCTGCCGAGCGAGCAGCCGGTGCTGTGCGGCGGCTGGGCAATCCGCAATTGGCGCTATGACGGCTGGATACCCCTCCGCTCGAATCTTTTCTGCGCAGTCCAGGACACCGACGCCTCACTGCATCATTATCTGTCGACGGGGCAGTGGGAGCACAGAAGGAGGACACCCGAGCAATGGTCTGAATGGGCACTGGCGGGGGCATCTTCTAGAGCAGTCACAGAACATCCCGATCTCGCATCTCCTGAAGGCTCTCCCGGGCCGCTAACCTACGAAATCGAGCTCTACCAGGGCTGCGTCCGCTTCAAGCGCGGTTGCAAGTTCTGCATTGAGCCGAAGAAGGGACTGCCGCTGTGGCGGGACGAGGAAGACGTCCTCACTGAGATAGCCACGGCTCTTGACTCAGGAGTTAGAAACGTCCGCATAGGAGGGGCTACGGACATCTACACCTATCGTGCTGAAGGCGTGGAGAATCTCGAGTACCCGATTCCGAACCCCGAGCCGATAGCCAAGGTTCTGCACGGTGCGCGCGAGGATGAGAGGCTGACAATCCTCCATGTCGATAACGCCAACCCATCAATCGTCGCCGAGAGCATCGAACCGGCTACTGAGATTACGAAAACTCTTGTCGAGACCCTCTCCGACGGTGCGGTGCTCTCGTTCGGGCTGGAGTCAGCCGATCCCACCGTACACGAGCAGAATTGGCTGAACTGCGACCCGAATCAGCTCAGGACTGCAATCAGGTTGGTCAACGAATACGGCAGGGAACGCGGAGAGAGGGGCCTTCCGAAGTTGCTGCCAGGACTCAATTTTATCGCCGGCCTGAATGGAGAGACAGTGGAGAGCTACCGGATGAATCTCGAACTCCTCAGGAGTATGCGAGATGAGGGATTGTGGCTCAGGAGGATTAACATTCGGCAAGTTGAAGGGCAGGGTTTTCAGGAGATTCCAGAGCAGGCCTTCAGCGAGTTCAAGCGTGAGGTCCGTGAGAGTATCGACCGACCTCTTCTGGAGGAAATGCTGCCGGTTGGCACGGTCCTCAAGGGGGTCTGGTGGGAGGCCCATAACGACCGCATCCGAAGGCCCGAGCAGGTATTGGATCCAAAGTACCGTGACGAATCTATCCGAGGGGCAGCTGGCATAACCTTCGGTCGGCAGATAGGGGCGTACCCTATCCTTGTTGGAGTCCCGTACAAGATACCACTAGAGAGTGCCTCGGAAATCATTGTCACGGGCCACGGGATGCGCAGCATCACCGGCGTCGAGACAGGTCTGAATGTGAACTCGGCGACCCAGCACCAGCTAGAGGCCATACCTGGTATCGGCAGCAAGGGCGCTTGGAGACTGGTAAGCGCTTGTGCAAGGGTTTCGTCAAAGGGAGGTTCTTTCTCTCCGAACGAGGCTTTTGAGGCTGCCGGACTGGACGTACCAGCTCTTGCAAAAGCCGTTCTGAGCGCTGATGCAGGGGCGGTCGCGACGCAGGAATAGTGATATTGCGAACTGCATCGGTTTCTCCTGTAATGGGCACTAGTCGGACTGGTCCGACGAACATCTTTGACTGAGACTGAATGAGTAGACCAAGAGGGCATGAGGATGGATAATAGATATTCAAGGCAAATCACGCTTCTAATTCTGCTACTACTAATCTTCGCTGTCCCGCAGGAGGCGTTCGCCAACAGTTCAGGTAAGACTGGTTCGTCTAGCACAGGTTGCGGAGGTGGTTCCTGCCATGGAGGTGCAAACACAGTTACTCCATCCTTAGTTGGTCAGCCCAGTTCTGATTACACACCCGGGACAGTTTACTCCCTCACAATCGGGGGTAGTGGAGGGACCTCTGGAACGAATGGCGGATTCAATCTAGACACGACCCAAGGCACTTTCTCCAATGCTGGAACCAACGCTCAGGTAGCGACTAATGGCGAAGCTACTCACTCCAATTTCAACTCGCGCTCGTGGACAGTCGACTGGACAGCTCCTTCAAGCGGTTCTGGTGATACGACCTTCAATCTAGCAGTGAACTTCGTAGATGGGACAGGAACAACCTCCGGTGACTCATGGGGAACTGCCTCATGGACCATTTCCGAGGCGACTTCGACGCCCCCATCATCCCCTTACAACCAGCCTGGTTCGCAGAGGGACTCGGTCTTCTCGCACTCAGTGCTTGAACTAAACTCGGGTTCGCCAACTCTAGTCCTCGACAATGGCACGCTGGTGACCTTTTCCTCTGGCACTGGAGGAGGGAATCCTGTCTACACCAACGATGACGTGCTATCAATCGCAGGAGATTGCGCATTATTGGGCAACTACAGTCTCAGATGTACTGGATCCAACAACTACGGTCAACTCGGCCTCGGCTCCTTCTCCCTCAGCAACGGGACAGTTGACTTCGGCACCAGCATGCCCGCTGCGATATCTGATGGAAACAACCACAACTGCGCCATCCTCACAGATGGCTCGGTCAGTTGCTGGGGCAGGAACAACGTCGGACAACTCGGAGACGGGTCCAACGCAAATAGGAACGCGCCTGTAAGTGTCGACCTAGGGGCCAACACCACTGCTGTAGCCCTCTCTACTGGAATCGACTCCACATGCGCGATAACGAATACTGGCGCAATCAAGTGCTGGGGAGGTAACTTCTACGGAATTCTTGGAGACGGTACTACGACTCACAGCAATGCGCCAGTGGAGGTCAATCACTCGACAGGAATGCGAGCGGTCGCTATAGCCACTCCAGGCTATGGAGCCTGCGCCATCTTTGAGAACGGCTCCGTATACTGCTGGGGGCAGCTCTACACAGTCACCGCGATGTTTGGGGCAGTCACAAACGGTTCTGTCCATATCGACTTCGCCGCTGGCAGGACTGCAACCGCCATCGATGGGACCTCTGACCACATGTGCGCCATCCTCGACAACGGCTCGATGAACTGCTGGGGTGTGAACACCTACGGCCAGTGGGGCGACGGCTCGTGCAGCTCAGTCATCCCTTCCAGTGGGTGCAACGGCGTGAATGGAAACGCCCCAGTGCACGTCAATCTGAGCACTGGCAGCAGTGCCATAGCAATCTCGTCCGGAGCATCTGCGACATGTGCGATTCTCGATAACTACTCGCTACAGTGCTGGGGGCAGCAATCCGGCGAGTTTGACGGAACCACGGACTCTCTCCTTAATCCTCATACGATGAATTTCACACTTGGGGCGGATGTGGCCTATTCGGATCAGGACATGGACGGCGACGGCATCGTCAACGCCCTTGACACTCACATGGCAGGCGACGACGACGGCGACGGCGTTCCGATTCCGTACGATCCGTATCCGAGCAATCCCTCGAGATGGATGGATTGCGATTCCGGTTCGTGGGGCAGACTATCATGCAGTCCAGCAGAGGCTGGGCATTACGCGGAGTC
>DAGM01000016.1:6000-7982 GCA_002495735.1 Euryarchaeota archaeon UBA54 | reverse complement strand
GTAATAGACGGATAGTGGTAGTCCCGGGAGGATTCGAACCTCCGTCACCGGGACCAAAACCCGGTATGATGGACCACTACACCACGGGACTCTGGGCCGATGCTGGCGCGTCCTTGCTTTTGATTTGACGGGACATCCAGCCGGCACTATCAAAGGTTCTCGGAGTGCCCTTGGGACATGCGTCAGCGCACAGCGTCTGCATTAGTGCTGCTACTGCTACTGTCTTCTCTCTCGGTTGGCATGGCTTCAGCTGACATCTTACAAGCCCGTAATCCCAGCATCATAGATGCTGATGATGGTGGCAACAGCGAGTATAGTCAAGACTTCCAGAGCGGTTCTCCATGGGTTGAATCAAGTCTCTGGGAGCGAGCCGATTCGGGCGCGGAGCAAGTCAGAGTGACGGTCATTACACGATCTTTGGCTACGCTCAATCAGTGGCAGCATGACAACGGCGCCATCGAGGAGCAAAAGCCGGCCAAGAGCGGAGAGTCCCTAGTTGCACTCGACTCGATTGACGGACAGGTCAACCACAGGACTTTCTGGATGGACGCGGGTATCTTCCACAAACTGACAGGAGTCCCCGGTGCCATCGCTATATTGGACGCCGAGAATACACCCGAACCCTATGATACGATGCCTTTCGAGTCTCCTCCGGGATTTGAGCCTGAGTCAGTCCGCAGCGGTGAGATACACGGTGCCAACGACGCATGGGAGAGAGGGTATGCCGGAGAGGGCATAGTGGTCGCCGTCGCAGATACTGGAGTAGACTTCGGACATCCTGATTTGAACGGCACTCAAGCCAGAGTTACAGACACTAAGTCGCCTTACGAGGGTTGGCCGCTTATGTTTGACCACAACAGTATGTACTACTGGCTGGTGTACGGCGATGCCTACCCTGCTAGAGGCACTTGGTACGCCGACACATCGATAATCGATTACGACAACAATACCGATGGATTTCTAGATGATTCAGGATACAACATAACCGGCGTCAACGTTTCGCTATCGGGGGCTTACCACCTTGGGGAGCACCCCGACTGGAGACTCATTGACAAAGCGGGCGGAGACGTACCCATCTTAGTGGTGGACGACAGGATATCAGGACTTTACGAAACCGTTTACCCTGACATCAACCGGGACGGACAATTCTCGAATGACGTCCCGATGCGCCCGGGAGAGGAGACAGCCGGCCTAGACACTGACGGAGATGGCCTGTGGGATATCTCAGGGGGCTTGGTCTACTGGGTTGCCGACGGGACCAACGGAGTGCCCTACACAGACACCTACGCGGCACGGCACGGCTACGCAAATCGGATTCCAGGAGCAGGGAACCTGACTCTGTTCATGATCGAGTCGGGAAGCCACGGGACGCTTTGCGCCAGCGCGGTGGCCGCACAAGGGATTGTTAGTGACGGCAAGGTCCTAGGGATGGCACCGAACGCTACCATATCCGCGATAGGCAACCACTACTCAGGTGGTCACGCACTCGACGGCTGGCGCTTTATCGCCGAGGGCTACGACGGCGTCACCATTACTCAGGGCGACCAGCCTCACATCGGTTCGTTTTCATTCGGTTATTCCTCGATAGACGAGGCCGGTGCCGACGGCTACTCCCTGTACCTCGACTGGCTCACCCGGGTCTACAATGACAACGCATCCTACTCCGTGGCCATAGGTAACGGCGGCCACGGCTTCGGTACCGCCAAGGTACCCGGTGCAGCCCACGGCATCTTCTCTGTCGGCGCCTTCAGCAGCCGCTCCAGTGACTCATGGGGGCAGAACGCACCTTGGTCTAACCGAGGCCCTAATGTGGTTGGGAGGATGGATCCGGACATCGTCTCTGTTGGATGGTCTGCCACTGGTGATGTACCTCTGAATCAAAGGAGCAACGCGAACTCCGCTTGGGGAACATGGGGAGGGACCAGCCTCGCCACTCCCATCGCAGCTGGACTGATGGCGCTGGTAGCACAGGCTTGGCAGGC
>DAGM01000016.1:0-5620 GCA_002495735.1 Euryarchaeota archaeon UBA54 | reverse complement strand
GATGACAGGGGCTACGAACCGTTCGTCCAAGGCGGTGGTTGGTTCAATGCGTCTCGTGCCACAGCTACCCTTGACGGGGCCAACGGAACCTGGTGGGCCAGTCCCGCTCAGTGGAACAGCGGTACCTTCCAAGGCAGCCACAGGGACGCTAACATCAACCTCCTGCGGCCAGGGGAGTCGCAGGACGTCGACCTAGAGTTCGCCAATTATGGCGACACTGAAGTCCTCCTGAGATTCACTCCGACAGTCTTCGCCCCTCTAGAGCACACTGTGCATGTGTGGGAGAGCCTAGGCAATGGCAGTGAGGAGGGGCTTAACGATTCTTGGGACGGCCACCAAAGTAGCAGGCCCGACCTTCTAATCCCCTTGCACGTCACTAACGGCACCGCAAACAAGTTACCCATCGATACCTTGCAACTCAGAGCTAGAGCTACCATCAACTACTCCGCGTTCGATGAGAATCAAGACCGCAGTTCGGAGGAGCGGGTGTTCTTGCAGATATACCGCTGGAGCGATGATGACGCAGACGGCATCTACGTCGAGGACTTCGACAACGACTCAATGGTTGACTCCGATGATTGGACCGAATCGAGCGAACTCGAAGAGGTGACCTACTGGTGGGAAAATGGCCCTAACGCCGAAGTTAGGGTCGGACTGCCCTTCGAGGATGCCAGAGACGGCCTCTTCCTCGGAGTCTGGAACTACAATGGACACCAGTCGGACGACCCTGTCAGGATCGAGATAGACTGGACCGCATTCGGTAGCGCGGACGACGATTGGATTACTCTACCAATCACCACCGTGGTCCCTGCCAACGGATCGGCATCAACCCAGATGACGGTCTCGGTCCCGGCTGACGCCGAATCTGGTCTGCATCAGCACGGCGTTCTCATCGAGTCCTTCGAACTCGATCAGGGGGGTAACTTGACCTCGACGATATCACACAGGAACTGGACTCTTCCCGTGGTCACCAACGTGCCTTGGAGCGGCCCGTTCTCACTAGATGCGAGACCGCTGGACGGTAACGTGTCGAACCAGACCCTGTACGACGAGGAGTGGATAAGCGGGGCAACCAGATGGGACTGGAGGGCTGAAAGCGGCGACTGGCGCTTCCTCTCAGTCGAGTGGCCCGAGGAGTGGGACACCGGAGGGACAGCCATCCTCGATGTCGACTGGGAGGACAACCCGTACACCGACATCGATGTGCTCTGGCTCTCGGAGATGGCTCACGGGTATGCCGAGGACGACCCGGATGCATATGGTGATTCGACCTTCTTCATCGAGTCGCGCTCAATCAACAACCACGCCGGCAGCGGCTCGCACAACTGGGGGACATACACTGGTACTTCGCGAGAGATGTTCGCCGTCCCTGCCGAGCAAGGAGTCCACCAGATGGTCCTGCACACAGCTCTGCACGGAGTTTCATCAAATGACAACCCACTCAATATCTCAGTGGGATACATCGCTGCCGAAGAGTCCGGCTTTGAGCAGGTGGTGACTGATTGGGCCGAAGGCAGTGGAGTAGACGCAGTTCATGTGGTCTCTACTGTGCCTCTGAACGTCGACTCGGTGTCTGCATACGGTTGGAGTCAGCCGGCCCACTTCGATAACGAGACTGCCTTCCAAGATGTCTCTGGTGACAAGATGACGGCTTCATGGTGGCACAATATGACAGTCCAGAACTCCACCGAGTTGAACATCAAGATGAACGCTCACGATGACGCAGATCTCGACCTATTCTTGTTCCGCGACTCAAATGGAGACGGAACATTCTCTTCCGGTGAGGAGGTAACGCGCTCGTGGTCCGGTTCCTCGGCAGAGACAATCAGAATAGTCGACCCCGATGACGGTTACTATTCTGTCGCAGTACACGGTTACTCTGTACCGAGCGGGACAGTCCAGTTCTGGATCGACATCGAAGTCGTAGGCGGCGACGAACTCGTGATAACCGACCAACTCACACTGACTAAGGGCGAGATAGACGCAATCTGGCCCAACGGCAGCGACACCCTCGCAGGACAGGTTCCAGCCTCGGCACTGCAAGTAAACCTCGCCTATGAGAGGCCGGAGACAGCTGGAATCTGGACAGGTTTCATCGATATCACCGTTGAAGGTGACATCAGTCTGCGTCTACCGTACACCTACGAGTTGGTCGAACTCGACCCCGAGATGAGCTTTGACGTACCGGCTAATCTCACGCAGACAAATTCAGTGGTGCCGGTGAGACTGTATGCTCTCGATACTGGAATCGGCTTCCGCCTCGACGACCTCAACTGGGATCCGGCCAACGAAGACACGAATGTTCCCGACGCCGACCTCGTCGAGGCCATCGACACAGTAGGCGCACACCACAACCTGACTTCGATATGGAATAGTGGCAACCACTTCGCAATACCCGAGAACATTACCTTTCGGGAGGTTTGGGTCAATGCCACCTTACCTGCTATCGAGCAGTGGCACGACTACCGGGCTACCCTGACAGACATCTCGAACAACACTGCTGAGGCCTACCTCTCGGTGGCCTACGACGTGACAGCGCCCACATTGGCCCTGTCAAACATACCTTGGATTACCAACCAGCAGAATCTCACTTATATCATCCAGACCGAACCGGGTGCGAGCCTATCTCATTCTGGCAATGAGGTCGAACTGGACGAGAACGGCCACGCCGTGCTCACCATCCAGCTGACCGAGGCCGAAATCAGATCGAACGCGAGTTCCACATTCTTCTACGTGCACGACACCAGCGTCTTCGATGTGGCGGTCAGCGACCCTGCGGGCAACTCGTTCACTAGGGAGTTCACGGTGGTGTATGATCCCGATGTGCCCAGCGCAGACCTGCTCGATATCTCAGACCAAGCTGGGTTCCACTACACCCCAGTGCAGATTTCCACACCCGTGAACATGAGCGAGGGAGTACTCACCGTCTCAATCCCAGTAGATATTCGCGACTGGTGCCTTAGAATCACCGCACTCAATTCGCCCCACGAGATCGAACAGTGCGAGAGCGACCAGTTAATCCCGCAGACAGTGCTGGAAGACAAACCCGGTAATACTAGCACCGTGACTCAGTACCAAGTCAACACCGCTGAACTACCTGACGGGGACTATCTCATCTCTCTCGAGATGATTGACTGGGCCAACAACACGGACACTGAGGAGTGGCCTCTAGCTCTCGACCGTACCCCCCCTCTCGTCGAGTGGACCATCAGTCCGGGCACCGAAGATTCATTCTTCGACCATAGGCAGGGGCTCTCGTGGCTTTCCAGCGAAGAAGTCCACGTCCGTTTCACTATCGATGGCGTCCTCATCAGCGAGCGCACTGCAATCACCAGCGGGGCCTTGTTTGAACTGAACCACACCGGAGTACACGAGGTCTGCTTGGAGGCTGTCGACTTCACAGAACCCCAGGAAAATGACAACAGGTTCCTCGAATGCCGTAGCATCCTGCTTGACGCCTCAATCTACAATACCCACGTCGCTGCTGACTGGAACGGTGGCCTTGTGGCCATCGACCAAGTCGAGGCAACCATACAGAGAGGGCCTGACCAAGAGATTTGGTGGAGTAGATCTGATGTTGAAGGGGAGCACCTGATTGAACCAGGAGCAAGCGTGGTTAGCCTAATATTCGATCTAATCGAGGGCGAGAACCAGTTCCTCATCGAAATCCACGCTCTAGACCACGTAGACAACTACACACTCTCTATCGTAAGGGACACCACTCCTCCTGTGTTGAGTTTCTTTGAGGTAACCAATCGAACCACTCCTCTGGCTACAACCCGCGTCGTTGGCGGCATCTGTGAGCACGGCACGACAGTGATGTTGTGGACCGAGGTCGAGTCGAAGGAGTTCGTATGTGACTCGAGTGACCAGTTCGAGATTCACATCGCAATACCTGAATCCCCGGGCACTCACATCATCAACGGACTTGCCGTCGACGCCGCCAACAATCAATACACATCTTCGATAGAGGTGATGGAGCAAGAATGGATCGATTGGGCCATCGAGGACGCCCGGAACTCCGGCCCGATGCTGTGGTGGTTCTCTCTCGCAGTTATCGCTGCACTGCTCGCCATAGCAGTACCAACAACCCTGTTACGCAGGCGTCGCGCTCGAAGGGATGAAATTGAGAATCATGGCCCCGATCTTGAAGATATCATGTCCGAGATTGAGGGGGTTGCTGAACTGCCTATTGCCGAACCCGAAGACGAACTGGCTGAGTAAGGCTCATGCCCTTCCGTGTGCACGACGATGCGTGGAGATAGGCAGCATAGCCGTGCTGGGTGCCGGTCAGATGGGTAACGGCATCACCCAAGTAGCAGCTTGCGCGGGCTACTCTGTGACTATGATTGACATCGAGCAGACCTTCGTCGATCGCGGCATGGCATCGATTGAGGCGTCTCTTGCAAAACTTGTCTCGAAGGGGAAGATGAGCCAAGCCGATGCCGACGCCGCCCTCGCGCGCGTGCGCATATCAACAGACAGGAGTGAAGCCTCAGATTGCGATCTTGTTGTCGAGGCAATCCCCGAGATTCCCGAGTTGAAGTTCTCCACATTCTCTGAATTAGACAGTATTTGCAAGCCGGAGGCAATACTAGCGAGCAACACCTCGAGCATCAGCATCGATGAGATTGCAGCATCAACCAATAGGCCCGACAGGGTAATCGGCATGCACTTCATGAATCCTGTCCCAATAATGAAACTGGTCGAGATAATCAACGGATCCGAGACCTCCGACGAGGTCAACTCGGCAGTAGTCGTTGCAGCCGAGAGGATGGGCAAGACCGCGCTTTCATGCAATGACTCGCCTGGTTTTGTGAGCAACAGGATACTGTGTCCTATGATTAACGAGGCAATCTTAACTCTGCAGGAGGGCGTGGCCGAGCCTGAGGCCATCGACGGAATCATGAAACTCGGGATGAACCATCCTATTGGGCCCCTCGCACTGGCTGATCTTATCGGATTGGACACCGTCCTTCACATCATGAACGTCCTGCACAAGGGTCTTGATGACGACAAGTATGCACCCGCGCCGCTATTAATCAGTATGGTAGAAGAGGGAAAACTCGGCAGAAAGAGCGGCAACGGATTCTACTCTTACTAATCATTCGCCGTACAGAGGCGGTGCAATTTACGCACTATCCTATAGTGCCAAAGTTCAAGCGTTCCAGCATAGCCCTAGGGCTATGACTAGCCGTAGCGCTGCGAGAACAATCACTACCCTGATTCTACTCTCTTGCTTCTCTGGGGTGGTGTTTGCGAATGATGCTGGCACGGGCGGAGACGCTGGGAGCTCTACTTCCACCGCAGCCTGGCTACCAGCAACCAACGCCACATACTACGGAAACCTGACTGCGAGCAGCGACAACAACGACTACTACGGAGTCAATATGTCGAATGACACCGGCATATCGGTCGGTCTGACGTCTCCGTCCAATGCCGATTTCGACCTGTATCTGTATGACTCGTCTGGTAACCAAATTGACTCCAGCCTTTCGATATCGAGTTACGACAGCGTATCTGCTAATGGGACCAATGTCGGTGGCACCACTGTCTACATCAACGTCGACCGTTGGAGCGGCTCGGGCCAGTACACCCTGCAGATATGGATATTCGTGAT
>DAGM01000032.1:27444-29248 GCA_002495735.1 Euryarchaeota archaeon UBA54 | reverse complement strand
GCCCTCCTGCGGTGCTCGAAGTGCCCAAGGTGGAGTTGCTTGGTCGTGAAAGGGTAGGATGCGACTTCAGGCTCTCCGCTCGACAGGGCGGTAATCAGCGCCGACTTACCGACATTCGGAGCTCCGGCTACCACAATGCAAGGCTCTGCCGAATCCAGTGAGGGCAGTTCGCGCAGGATATTGCGGGCCTCGCCCAACCACAGTATCTGTGGCGATATCTGGTCGAGGATTGAGGAGAATCTGCCGTATGCATGTCTTCGGGCATCGTGGAAGCCCTCGATATTGCGTAGCCTCAGTATTTTCCTTTGGGTCTCGCCGGCTATCTTGCGGACCTGCTCAGCAGCCCATTGAATTGTTCCGAGGGTCTTGCGGTACTCATCATTGCCGACGGCAGCGTCGATTAGGGCCTGGTCGAACTCCGAAAGCGTGTTTAGGCTCGGCCATCGGCTGACCCACTTCAGCAGCGTGGTGCTGATAACGTCGGCTGCAGACTGCACCATCCGGTCCATCTGCTTGCGCACCCTGTGGTACTTGTCGGGATCTTCGACCAGATCGGACTGTTTGCTGGCTCTGCTGAACGCCTTGTCGAGAATCTCCTGCGGATACAGAACCGTGGGGATGTGACGCCAGTCTACCGATGCCATGGGCTCTCCTCGGACCCTGCGGCTTCTACCATCCCACTTCAAGCCACCAGTTCTGGCCATAGGCCCGGTGAAAGGCAATCCGACTCCTTTTCTATCACCACTCCCGCGCACAGCCATGACAGCAGAACGCAGAGGCAATAGAATCGATGATCTGCCCGGCTGGGCTAGGCGAATCCACGAACAGTACGGCTCGCCTGACCTCACAGACCTGAATGACGTCTTCCACGGGCCCCTAATCAACCGCAAGTCAGGACTCAGGAAAGACGACATTATCGAGGTGCTGCTCGATGCCAGAGCACTTCCCGATAAAGCCGACCCTTGGATGAGGGGGATGCTCATTGGAACCTCGAGGAGCGCGGTCGAGATTCTCGATGAAGGCGGCGAGTTCCGCTCTATTGCGAGGGACGTTATAGTGGAGGTCCGCTTGATCACTCACCTACGTCAATCCTATATCGAAGACAGGGAACTCATGACCTTTGAGAAGGAAGACATGCGTCGCCGGTCTAACATGCACGAAGAAGCCGAGCGCAGCGCCGATGGCAGCGACGACAGCCACCTGTGGGGCTGAGGGATGGCAGACTTCGCATCGAAGAACTGTATCCCCTGTGAAGGCGGGACCCCTCCTCTTAGCGAGGCTGAAAGGACCGCGTTAATTTCTCACATCCACGACGGGTGGTCGGTTGTAGACGGGCACCATCTAGAGCGCGAATGGTCCTTTCCTGATTTCGTCTCGGCGCTGGTCTTCACCAACTCAGCCGGGACAATTTGTGAGGAGCAGGGCCACCACGCTGAATTCGAGCTGGGATGGGGGCGAGTGAAGGCGAAGATATGGACGCACAAGATCAACGGACTCACCGAATCCGACTTCGTGCTCGCGGCTAAGTTCGACAGGAATTAGGTGAGGATATGTCGCACAAGTTCAGGATGCACGTATTCGTATGCACCAACGAGCGCCCTCCGGAGAACCCCCGCGGCTGCTGCGCGGCCAAGCACTCACTCGATATTCTGACTCGTCTCAAGCGCGCCGCTAGGGCCAAAGGACTGGATGATGTGCGTGTGAACAAAGCCGGATGCCTAGACAACTGTGAGAGTGGGCCGTCGTGCGTAATCTATCCAGAAGGAACATGGTATACCCTCCCAAACGATGATGATGGACTGGG
>DAGM01000032.1:22825-27054 GCA_002495735.1 Euryarchaeota archaeon UBA54 | reverse complement strand
TAAGGTAATCTATCCACAGGTCGGCGGGGTCGACTCGATTAGAATCGTAGAGGTCGATGACCCGGTGCCAGGTCCCGGGCAGGTCACTGTCCGAATCCACCGAGCTGGAATCAACTTCGCCGACCTGATGATGCGCCAGGGACTGTACGGTTCCAACCCCGAATATCCCTTCACCCCGGGCTATGAAGCAGCCGGGGAGGTTATCGAAGCCGGAGATAATGTCGAAGACCTACAATCTGGCGACCGGGTACTGGCGATGACTGGCTTCGGTGGCTACTCCGAGCAGATCGCGCTGGACGCGAGCCGGGTGATACCGCTGCCGGATTCAATCTCGTTCGACCAAGCAGCTGCAATTCCCGTAACCTATGGGACTGCATACCACATGCTTGTGCACCTAGGCAACCTCTCCAAGGAAGACACGGTACTCGTCCACCACGCTGCAGGAGGAGTGGGGACTGCGGTGGCTCAAATCTGCCAAGCATACGGGACCTCACTAGTGGTAGGTACGGCTTCATCGCCCAAGAAAGAGTTCGTCGAATCGATGGGGATGCGCTTCGTAGACCGAGAGGCCGAGGACTTTGTGGATGTGTGCAGGGACAATACCGGAGGCAAGGGAGTCCACCACGCTATCGACCCGGTTGGAGGAAGTCACGTGATGAGATCTTACAAGGCACTGCGCCGCGGTGGCAAGTTGTACTGCTTCGGCGCCTCTGCTGCTGTAAAAGGAGACAAGAAATCAAGTCTGACAGCACTCAGGATGTGGGCATCAACGCCGCGCTTCGACCCGTTGAAGATGATGAGTTCCAACAAGGCTGTGTTCGGAGTCCACATGGGACTATTGGACGACGAGTCAGTTTTCCGCGGCCATCTCAAGGTACTCTCGGAGATGCTCCTCAAGGGGCAGATCGACCCGGTTATAGACTCAGTTTGGAGGTTCGAGCAGGTGGCAGAAGCTCAGAAGCACATCCACGACCGAAAGAATCGAGGTAAGGTCCTCCTCGACTTCTCGTGATTCACGGTACCATTTGGACAATCACAGCCGTACAGGACGGGTTGCACCACAGGCCTGGCACTTCAGCAGGCTGGTGCGCCCCTCCTTGATGAAGCGGGTGTCAGGAGCGCGGCACTGGCCACACAGGATGAATGCCTTGACGTAGGCGACCAGTTTCTCCTTGATTCGAACAGGAGGGACACGTCCCTTGAACAACACACGAGCTTGCTCGCGTGTACCCGAAGTACCGAGCTCGTTGAGCAGGAACTGGTAGACGTGGTTAGCATCACGGTCCATCGCATTGACGATATCCACAAAGTTGCGCAGGATGGTCTGACTGCCCTCAATGAGTATGTCCGGCTCGGGCATGGTCCAGCGCGAGCGTTCGCTGATGCCCTTTGGTATACGCTCACGCGCACGGTCGATCAGGGCATCGTAGTCGTAGTCGGTCATCGGCCTGCCGAATCATGGCCCCCTTTTCACCCCACCGGGGGTCATCGGCCTCTTGCGAACGGTCAAAGACCGGAACGGCGCACGAAACCCGTGGAGGAGGGACTTGAGGTCAAGGTAGCTCGCACCCACCCCGACGCGAGACTGCCGACTCGGGGCAGCGAGCACGCTGCCGGGTGGGACCTGTACGCCCTTGAAGACTCGATTGTGCCGTTTCGACAGAGCATGAAGCTCCGGACAGGGCTGCACGTCGCCATACCTGTTGGCTACGAGGGGCAGGTGAGGGCGCGCTCCTCGCTCGGCTCCAAGGGACTCATTCTTCCTCACAGCATCGGCACCATAGACGCTGACTATCGTGGCGAGCTGTTCGTGCTGATGACTTGGATAGGAGAGGGCGACTCGTATACGGTCAGGGCAGGGGAGAGGATTGCCCAGATGCTAATCTCTCCGATACCAGAGGTCGGTTTCCGTGAAGTCGACTTTGGAGACCTTGGTGAAACTGAGCGTGGAGAGGGCGGTTTCGGCAGTACCGGGCGCTTCTAGCGCCCCAAAGTCAGTATTTACTCATATTCTACCCCCGGTGAGTTCATAGATAGCCAGTGGTGGGGCGGTTTGATGCCACTGAGCGTAGATGAGTTGCGGGGCAAGGTGGATGCATTCCGCAACAAGGGCCTGAACACCCAACAGATAGCGGACGAGCTCTCCCTGTCCCAGACCACCATCCAGTGGCTCTCTTCGAGCGGAGTCGCCACAGAGGACCGCCCTTCCGACATCCAGGTAGGCTGGAGATCGATTGCGGTCAAGGCCGGCAGGATAGAGGCAGCCTCCTACATCTTCGTCGACATAATCGAGGAAGAGATAGGTGATGAGGTCGATGCGATAGTAGGTATCAGCCTCAACGGAATTGCCTTCGCCCAGGCTGTAGCAGGGCAGATGGATCTTGACCTCTCAATCAGCAGGAGCATTGACGCAGATGAGGGCGGCCACCTCTCCGAGGTCTTCGCCGGCGTAGCGGGAAAGCGCGTCGTAGTAATCGATGATGTCGTCTCCTCCGGCACCACGATGCGCAAGACCATCAGGAACCTCAGGTCAGCTGGAGCTGACGTCAAACTCTGCATGGTGCTCGCCAACAAGTCAAACAACAACGAGCTTGAGGGCGCGCCCCTCCGTGCACTGGTCAGAGTAGTCACAGTCTGAGGGAATCGAATGCACTGGGCGGACCATACCGCGCAGACGTTGCAGAACAGAGATGGTTCGCAGGTCATCGCTTCGGGAATCACGCCCTCGGGAGAGTTCCACGTCGGCCACCTGCGAGAGATTCTGACTGCCGAGATGATTCATCGGGCCTGCCTCGATGCTGGCATGGAATCACGATATATCTTCATCGTTGACTCGATGGATCCTCTTCGCAGGGTCTACGACTTCCTCTCACCCGCCTACCAGCAGTACATCGGCCACCCACTGGCCTACATACCGGCACCCGGACCAGACGGGGCGCCGGATCCAGATGGTGGCAACTATGCTGACCACTTCCTCGCACCATTCCTAACTGCACTCAAGGAGATAGGTGTTGAGCCCGAGGTGGTGATGAACCACCAGACCTACGAGAGTGGTGCCTTCGCTGACAAGATTCACTCGTCCATCGAGCAGAAGGATGAGATACGCAGGGTAATCGAGGAAGTCTCTGGCAGGGAGGTGCCAGAAGACTGGTTTCCGTACAACCCCCTAGGCTCGGACGGCAGCATCGACGGAGTCAGCGTCACTGGATACGAGCATCCTCACGTTCACTGGGTCGACAGCCACGGTGTCGAGGGAACCGCAGACATCAGAACTGCGCAGGGCAAGCTGCCCTGGCGGGTCGACTGGGCTGCCAAATGGGGAATCCACGGCATCACCTGTGAGCCAGCCGGCAAGGACCACGGTGCGGCAGGAGGAAGTTACGACACCGGAATACCAATTTGCGAGATGTTGGGTAGCCAGCCACCTCACAAGTTAGTCTACGAGTGGATTCAGTTGAAGGGTATGGGGCCGATGTCGAGCTCGACTGGCCTGACGGTTGGGCCTATGGACGCGCTCGCCCTTGTACCTCCTGAAATTATGCGCTACGTCATCGCACGCAGCAAGGTCGGCCGGCACATAGACTTCGACACCGGCCCAGCCCTGTTCCAAACCGCTGACGAGTACGAGCGTCTGGTCGCAGAACCTCCAAGCGGCTCGGACGAAGAGTTGTCCCGCCGTCAGCAGATAGCGCGTGACACCCAACTCGGTGCACTGAGGCTAAGTCAGGTCGGGAAAAATGCAGATCCCGCTGGCTCCGTAGCTGGAGTTTCCTTCCGTCATCTCGCAATGCTCGCTCAAATCAAATCAAATGATGATGACATCTGGGATTCCCTTCGAAATTCGGGCCATCTAGAGGGAGAACCTGGAGGTACTCTGATTGGTAGGTTGCGACGGATGCGAAACTGGGTCGACGGGCCGCACTTCCCTGATGCTGCAAAGATCGAAGTGCAGTCAGGCGTGAGCGATGAGATACGTGTCCATCTGACCGACGAACACAGACAGTTCCTGTCCGCATTGAGCGGTTCGCTTGAAGATTGCGAATGGACTGAGGAGGCGATTGGAGATTGTATCAGATCAGTGGCAGCCGGGGTCGCAATCGGAGGCAGGGAGGCTTACGTAGCCCTGTATTGGATTATTCTCGGCAAGAACCACGGCCCCAAGGCATCCTCGCTGATGGCCGAGATGGAAATGGAACATCTCCTGTCCCTAATCAGTGAAACATAGGGTA